>JBPEWX010000080.1:0-11082 GCA_052032235.1 Ilumatobacter sp.
CCCGGCGTCGATGCAGGGACGGGTGTTCGGCGTGCGCGCCGCCGTCAGCCGGGCGCTCGATCCGCTCGGCGCGGCACTCTCCGGCGTCGTCATCACCCGGTTCGCCGAACCGGCGATGCGCGAGGGGGGCTGGGGCGCCGAAACGTTCGGTCGGCTCATCGGCACCGGTGTCGAGCGCGGCGCCGCACTCGTGCTCGTGCTGGTCGCTGCGGCCATGGCGGGCGTCGCCGTCTGGGTCCGCCGCTCCATCGGTGCCACCCTCGACCACCCGAACGCCTCGCCGGCCGACGACGGCATCACCCCGTTCGATGCCGACCCCGTCGTCGCGGCCGGCACCTGACCCCGTCGACGGCGTGCCGCTACGCTCGGCGCGGCCATGGGAATTCACGTCGGGATCGAGCACCGCACCACCTATCGCTTCGATCGGCTGACCACGATCCATCCACACGTGTTGCGGTTGCGGCCGGCACCGCACTCGCGCACACCGATCGTGTCCTACAGCCTGCGCGTCGAACCCGACCAGCACTTCGTCAACTGGCAACAGGATCCGTTCGGGAACTATCTCGCTCGCTTCGTGTTCCCCGAACCGGCACGCGAGCTCGACGTGACGGTCGACCTCGTCGCCGACATGACCGTGATCAACCCGTTCGACTTCTTCGTGGAGGAGTCCGCCGAGCGGTACCCGTTCGAGTACGAGCCCGAGGTGCGGCGCGACCTCGAGCCGTACCTGCGGCCCGCCACCGACGACGACCCGGTGCTCGACCGTTGGATGAGCGGCGTTCGTCACCGCGACGACGGCACCGGCATCGCCGACTTCCTCGTCGACATCAATCAGCGTTTGTACGGCGACATCGAGTACTCGATCCGAATGGAGCCGGGCGTGCAGACCCCCGGCCAAACGCTCCAGCGAGGGATCGGGTCGTGCCGCGACACGGGGTGGCTGCTCGTCGAGGCGCTGCGTCGCCTCGGCCTGGCAGCGCGTTTCGTCTCCGGTTACCTCGTCCAGCTCACCTCCGACCAGCCCGCGCTCGACGGCGCCGACGGTCCGTCGGCCGACTTCACCGATCTGCACGCGTGGGCGGAGGTCTACGTGCCGGGCGCCGGCTGGATCGGGCTCGACCCCACGTCCGGCTTGTTCGCCGGTGAAGGGCACATCCCGCTCGCCTGCACCCCGCACCCGTCGTCGGCGGCTCCGATCACCGGGTCGACCAGCCCGTGCGAGACCGAGTTCTCGTTCTCGAACGTCGTCCGCCGCGTCCGTGAAGATCCGCGGGTCACCCTGCCCTACACACCCGACCAGTGGGCGAGTATCGACCGGCTCGGGCGGCGGGTCGACGAGCGGCTCGCCGCGGACGACGTACGCCTCACGATGGGTGGCGAGCCGACGTTCGTCTCGATCGACGACATGGACGGTGCCGAATGGAACACCGCTGCCGACGGCGCTGCGAAACGAGCGCTCGCGCTCGACCTCGCCGAACGCCTCCGCGAGCAGTTCGGGCACGGTGGGCTGATCCAACACGGCCAAGGCAAGTGGTATCCGGGCGAGCCGCTGCCGCGCTGGCAGATCGACATCGCGTGGCGCAACGACGGCGAGCCGTTGTGGCGCCGACCGGAGTTGCTCGCCGACCCCGAGACCACCGGTCGGGCGACGCTCGACGACGCCGCCGCCTTCGCGACTGCGGTCGCCGCACGATTCGGTGTCGATCCGGGCGGCGTGGTCGCCTGCTACGAGGACCCGGTCGACCAGGCATGGGCCGAGGCCCGGCTGCCCGTCGGCGACCCGCCGGCCGTCGACGTCGACGAGGCCGACGAGGCCGACGGCGGCGCCGACGCGCGAGCTGCGCTGATCGAACGGCTGTCGGCCGGTGCCGACACGCCGGTGGGCTACGTCCTGCCACTGCACGAGTCGATCGACGGCGACGGGTGGGGGACCACCACCTGGCACCTCCGGCGCGGACGCCTGTTCCTGATCCCGGGCGATTCGCCGATCGGTCTGCGACTGCCGATCGATTCGCTGTCGTGGGCGCCGCATCCGCCGACGTTCGAACGGTCGCCGTTCGAAGAGCGCGACGCGCTCCCGGCGCCCGGCTCGCTGCCCGGCCCGGCCTCCCACGTCGAGCGGCACCGTTGTCCGCCGACCTCGATCGGGTTCGAGCTCCGAGCGGGCCACGTCGCCGTGTTCCTCCCGCCGATCGAACACGCCGAACACTCGATCGAGCTGCTCGCCGCCGTGGAGGCCGTTGCGGCCGAACTCGACCTGCCGATCATCGTGCAGGGTTACGGGCTGCCGCGCGATCACCGGCTCGGCTCGCTCACCGTCACGCCCGACCCGGGTGTGATCGAGGTCAACGTGCAACCGAGCGCATCGTGGGACGAACTGACCGACGTCGTCGAGACCTTGTACACCCAGGCCCGCCTGACCCGTCTCGGCACCGAGAAGTTCGCGCTCGACGGTACGCACACCGGCACGGGAGGCGGCAACCACGTGACGCTCGGCGGCGCGTCGCCGGCCGACAGTCCGCTGCTCCGCCGACCCGACCTGTTGCGCAGCCTCATCACCTACTGGCAGCACCACCCGTCGCTCAGCTACCTCTTCTCGGGACAGTTCATCGGACCGACCAGCCAGGCGCCCCGTGTCGACGAGGGCCGCGCCGACAACCTCTACGAACTCGAGATCGCATTCGCCGAGCTCCAACGCATCATCGACCTGGACGACGAGCGGACCGCCGACGAGATCGACACGCCGACCGACGACCCGGGAGGGACCGCGCCGGCGTGGATGGTCGACCGGCTGTTGCGACATCTGCTCGTCGACCTCACCGGCAACACGCACCGCGCGGAGTTCTGCGTCGACAAGCTCTTCAGCCCCGACAGCGAACGCGGACGTCTCGGCATCTTGGAGCTCCGCGCGTTCGAGATGCCCCCGCACCCGCAGATGGCGCTCGTGCAGTCGTTGCTCGTCCGGTCGATCGTCTCGCGGATGTGGCGCGACCCGTATCGCGGCCGACTCGTCCGGTGGGGGACCGACCTCTACGACCGGTTCATGCTGCCGTGGTTCGTGCGAGCCGACATCCACGACGTGGTCGACGACCTCCGCTCCCACGGCATTGCGTTCGACGAGTCGTGGCTCGAACCGTTCCTCGAGTTCCGCTTCCCGCTGATCGGTGAGGCGACCGTCGCCGGAGTGCACCTCGAACTGCGGCGGGCGATCGAGCCGTGGCACGTGCTCGGCGAGGAAGTGTCGGGTGGCGGCACCGCCCGCTACGTCGACTCGTCGGTCGAGCGGCTGCAGGTGCGGGTCGACGACGTCCTGCCGGAGCGGCACGTGGTCACCTGCAACGGCGTGCCGGTGCCGCTGCAGCCGACGACCACGCCGGGTACCGCCGTGGCGGGGATCCGGTTCAAGGCGTGGGCGCCGTGGTCGGCGCTCCACCCGACGATCGGCGTCCACGCGCCGCTGGTGTTCGACGTCGTCGACCGGTGGAGCGAACGGTCGCTCGGCGGGTGCACGTACGACGTGTCGCACCCGGGCGGCCGGAACTACGACACCTTCCCGGTGAACGCCGCCGAGGCGGAGGCTCGACGCGCTGCCCGCTTCCGCCGACAAGGGCACCAGCCGGGTCGGGTCGACGTCGAACGGATCGACCGACTCCTCGCCGCCATGCCCCGCGAGTACCCCAGGACCCTCGACCTCCGTCGGTACTGACCCGGACCGACGAACGGGGTCGGATACGTTTCGTCGTCGGCGGTGCTCGTGGCGACGTTCTGGTCGACGAAACGTATCCGACCCCATTCGTCGTTTGGGTTCGGTGTTCCATGGGTACGGTCGTCGGTCGTGGAGGCGTTTCGGTGTTCGGTGTGTGGGGCGCTCGTCTTCTTCGACAACTCCCAGTGCCTCACCTGCGGATCGTCACTCGGCTATCTCCGGCGTGACCACGCCGTCGTCACGCTGACCGATCCCGATCGGTATCGGTACTGCGCCAACCACGAGGTCGCCCGTTGCAACTGGCTCCTCGATGCGTCGAGCCCCGACACACTCTGCGAGAGCTGCGTGCTCACGTCGGTTCGGCCGAACGACGACGACGTCGATGCGTTGATCGCGTTCGCCGACGCCGAGTCGGCGAAGCGACGCCTCATCGCCCAGCTCGACGCGATCGGCCTCCCGATCGTGCCGCGCACCGTCGACCCCGACGCCGGGCTCACGTTCGAGTTCCTGTCGTCGCGCGGTCGGTCGGTCACGACCGGCCACCAGGGCGGCGTGATCACGCTCGACCTGTCGGAGTCGGACGACGCGCATCGTGAGTTCGTGCGTCAGCAGCTCGGCGAGCCGTACCGCACCGTGCTCGGCCATCTCCGCCACGAGATCGGTCACTACTACTGGCCGTTGCTCGTCGAACGATCGGGCCTGCTCGACGAGTTCCGCGATCTGTTCGGCGACGAGCGGGCGTCCTACGAGGACGCCATGTCGCAGCACTACGGCGACGACGGCCCGCAGGCCGACTGGGTCGACACCCACGTCAGTCAGTACGCGACGATGCACCCGTGGGAGGACTGGGCGGAGACCTTCGCTCATTATCTCCACATCCACGGCGGACTCGAGACCGCCGAGTCGTTCGGTGTCGACGTCGGTGAGCCGTCGCGATCCGCGGGCGCGGGAGCGTGGGCCAGCACGACATCGGTGTCGATCGGTCCGATCGTCGGCCGATGGCTCGCGGTGACGTTCGCGTTGAACGCCATGTCGCGCTCGATCGGGCAGGGCGATCTGTACCCGTTCGTGCTGTCGCCGACCGTCGTGTCGAAGCTCGACTTCGTGCATCGTGCCGCCGGCACGGCCACGTGACGACGCGCCACGAGCCGACGCCCGGGCCGGTGTGTCGGCAGTGTGAACATTCCCGGCCCCCGATGACAACGAGGTGACGACTGACCTATGGTCGAAACGCAGATGGACGAATCGATCGATCCGAGCGGTACTCCACGACCGCTGGCGAGCTCCGTGATGGACCTCATCGCCCGCCTGGGCGAGGACGAACTCCGCGCCCGTCAGGAGCTGGCCGAGCTCGACATCCAGACCATGGGCATCACGTTCACCGTCTACTCCGACGGCCAGAACATCGACCGTTCCTGGCCGTTCGACATCATCCCGAGGATCATCGAGGGCAGCGAGTGGGACCGGATCTCGCTCGGATTGCAGCAACGGTTGGTCGCGCTGAACCGGTTCATCGACGACCTGTACAACGATCAGCGCATCATCGCCGACGGGGTGTTCCCGGGCGATCTCCTCGACCAGTCGGTCAACTACCGACCGCAGCTCCGCGGTTTCAGCCCGAAGTTCGGGGTGTGGGCCCACATCTCCGGGAGCGACCTCGTACGTGACGACGACGGTGAGATGTACGTCCTCGAGGACAACCTTCGCGTCCCGTCGGGAGTCAGCTATGTCGTCGAGAACCGCGGGGTCGCCAAGCGGGCGTTCGCCGAGCTGTTCGAACGGCAGCGCATCCGCCCCGTCGACGGATACACCGACGAGCTGAATCGCCTGCTGACCTCGCTCGCGCCCGACGGCTGCGACGATCCTCAGATCGCGGTGCTCACGCCCGGCATCTTCAACTCGGCCTACTTCGAGCACTCGTTCCTCGCCGAACGGATGGGCGCCGAGCTCGTCGAAGGTGCCGACCTGGTGGTCGGTGACGACGACTACGTCTACATGAAGACGATCGACGGCCTCGAGCGCGTCGACGTGATCTATCGGCGGATCGACGACCTGTTCCTCGATCCGGAGGTGTTCCGAGCCGACTCGTTGCTCGGCGTGCCGGGCCTGATCCGCTCGTGGCAGGCGGGCAAGGTCGCCCTTGCGAACGCGCCGGGTGCCGGCGTCGCCGACGACAAGGTCGTCTACGCGTGGGTGCCGGACATGATCCGGTATTACCTGAACGAGGAGCCGATCGTCGCGAACGTGCCGACGTACCGGACGATGTACGACGACGAGCGGCAGTACGTGATCGACAACATCGGCGACCTCGTCCTCAAGCCGGCCAACGAGAGCGGCGGCTACGGCATCCTGATCGGCAGCCGAGCGACCAGGGACGAGCTCGACGAGGCGATCCGGGCGATCGAAGCCGATCCCCGCAACTGGGTGGCGCAGCCGATCTTGTCGTTGTCGACGGTGCCGACCCTCGTCGACGACGGCGTCGAACCGCGCCACGTCGACCTGCGGCCGTTCGTGCTGACGGGCCGCACGAGCTACGTGACGCCCGGCGGTCTCACCCGGGTCGCACTCCGCAAGGACTCCTTGATCGTCAACTCGTCGCAGGGCGGTGGCAGCAAGGACACGTGGATCGTCGACGGGCAGTACGGCTCGACCTACGACTCGTCGCCACCCGACTCCCCGTCGCGACCGTCGCAGTCCCAGTCCCAGTCGCAGCGAGGGGAAGACGCCTGATGGTCCTCCTCGCCCGCACCGCCGACCGCCTGTACTGGGGAGCCCGCTACGTCGAGCGCGCCGAGGACACCGCGAGGATCGTCCGTGCGTACAACGACCTCGTCGTCGACTACCCGAGCGATGAACTGCTGCGCTGGGATCCGCTCGCCGCGATCCACGGCACCGCCGTCGACATCGAGCACCCCGCGGACGACCCGGCGGGCGAACGCGCGGTGCTCCGGCTCCTGATCGAGGATCGCACCAACACCTCGAGCATCGCCTCCTCGGTCACTGCGGCGCGCGCCAACCTTCGCACGACCCGCGAGGTGCTGCCGCGCGAGGCATGGCAGGCGGTCAACCAGCTCGCCCAATACGTCGACTCCACCGCATCCGCCGCGATCGAGCGACAGTTGCGCGACCGCTTCCTCCTCCGGGTCGTCGAGATCAGCCGCCGCCTCGACGGCGTGCTCGAATCGACGATGACCCGTGCCAACCCCTACCGCATGCTGCGCCTCGGCCGACTGGTCGAGCGGGCCGACATGACCACCCGGGTCCTCGGGGTCGCCGCCGCAGGGATCCTGTACATGGAGCGCGCACACGACGCGCAGCAGGTCAACGACGAGGTCCGGTGGATGAACGTCCTGCGGTCGGTGTCGGCGCTGCAGATGTACCAGCGTCGGGTCCGCGGGCCGATCGATGCCATGACCGCGGTCGACTTCCTGCTCAACTACTCGGCGTTCCCGCGCTCGGTTCGGGGATGCCTCGACGAGATCCGGGCGGTGCTGGTGTCGCTGCCGGCGCCCCAACCCGTGCTCGTCGCGCTCGACGAGGCGGAGGCCACCCTCGCCGCGATCGACCTCGACGGGGCCGAGGCCGAACGGCTCGATTCGGCGATGGACCGGGTCCAACAGGCGATTGCCGGCATCGACGTCGCCATCCACGACCGGTACGTCGGCGCGATCGACTGACGAGCACCCTCGGCGGGCGCCCAGGTGTGCGACGCTGTGGGCACCATGTCCACCGCACTCGGACGAGGGCTCCCCTCGCTGAACCCGACCGGCGACCTCCGGCGTCGCCTGCTCGACGCCGACTCGCTCGCGGCGCGTCAGGCGCGCGCCGATCGGCTGCTCGCGTCCGAGGGAGCGGGGCACCTGGTCCACGACCTGCCGGTGCGAGCCGACGGCCGGTCCGCGGCGATCGAGAGCCGACCGTGGCGAATCGATCCGATCCCGCTGGTGCTCGACGCCGGCACCTTCCAATGGCTGTCGCTGTGCGTCGCGGAACGGATGGAGGCGCTGGAGGCGGTGGTGCGCGACCTGTACGGCGCCCGCACCCTGATCGCCGACCGCGTCGTTCCCGCGGAGGTGTTGGCGTCGACGCCGAGGTACCGGGTCGATGCCGTGGGGTCGAGACCACGCCGGTGGATCACGACCTTCGCCGTCGACGTCGTCCTCGACGCGACCGGGATGTGGTGGCACGTCCAAGACCTCGTCGACGCCCCACCCGGGCTCGGGTACGCCCTGCTCGATCGATCGGTGATGTCGCGCGTCGTGCCCGACCTCGCCGCCCGCGCCGACGTGGTCAGCCTCGCTCGGTTTCCGGCCCGCCTCCTCCGTGCCCTCGCCGCGACGTCTCCGGTCGAGAGCCCGCGGACCGTGGTGTATTCCGCCGGCATCGATCATCCCTCGTACGTCGACCACTCGTACCTCGCCGTGCAACTCGGTGTGAACCTCGTCGAAGGTGCCGACCTGGTCGTGCGCCAGCGGAAGGTGTGGTTGCGCACGCTCGACGGGCTCGAACCGGTCGACGTGCTCTACCGACGCGTCGAAGACCCACGGCTCGACCCGCTCGCGGTGGCGTCGGAGGGACACGTCGGTGTTCCGGGACTCCTGCTGGCCGAGCGGGCCGGCGGCGTCTCGCTGGCCAACGCGCACGGTGCAGGCGTGGTGGAGGATCCCGACGTCCGCCCGTTCGTCCGGGCGGCGATCGACCGTCTGTCGCCGGTCGCCCAGACGTTGCCCGAGCTCGACGGATCGGTCACCGACTACGCGCCGGTGCCGCTGGCGCCGGGGTCGATCGCGCCCGACCTCGACCAGGCGGCCGCGGTCGTCCGACTGTTCGCCGTGCACGACGGCGAACGGGTCCACGTGATGCCGGGCGGAACCGGTCGGGTGCTCGCGCCCGGCGACGACCCCGCCGAACCGACCGCGTGCACGGCGAAGGACGTGTGGGTGCTCGGATGGACGCCTGCGCCCGTCGTCGAGCCACCGCGTCTCCCGCAGGTCGACTTCGGGCGTTCGGTCCCGACCCGGGCCGCGGACGCCCTGTACTGGACGAACCGCGCCGCCGAACGGGCCGAGGCGATGGCGCGCACGATGCGGGTCGTGTCGGCCCGACTCGAGCAGGACCCCGGGCTCGCGACGATGAGCGGGGGAGCGTGGTGCGAGCGCATGGGGTCGATGACCGACCGTGTGATGCGCCGGCCGGCCGGCGATGCGCTCGCCGGTGGCGCCGATCTCGCTGCCCGGCTGTCCGAGGTCGGTGACGCCGTCGCTGCCGAGATCGGGTTGTTGCTGACCGAGGCGACCACCGTCCGCGAGTTCCTGTCGGTGACGACCGGTCGGGTGCTGTCGCACCTCGCCGAGTTGCGGGCCTCGTTGCAGCGCCACGTCACCGTCGTCGACGATCTCGACGCCGTGTTGGCCGACTTCGCCGCGATCGCCGGGCTGTGGCAGGAGAGCACCGTGCGTGGGCCCGCGTGGCGGATCGGCGACACCGGTCGGCGGCTCGAGCGGTGCCTCGTCGTCCTCGACCTGATCGACGGTGCGCTCGATCTCGACCGTCACCGGCCGGACGCCGTCGCCCCGGTGCTCGAGGTGCTGCTCGCCGCCAACGACAGCCTCGTCGCGTACCGTCGCCGACACCGCAGCGAGATCGAGCCCGAGTTGGCCGTGCGCCTCCTGGTGAACGATCGTTCCAACCCCCGGTCGTTGGCAGCGTCGATCGATCGGCTGGCCGACCATGTCGCCGACGGTGAACGGGCGCTGGGCGACGGGTTCGTCGAGGCCGCCCAGGCGTGCCTCACCCTGCCCGTCGATCGGTTGATCCCCGAGCTGCGCGAGCTGGTCGAGGCCGCCGGAACCGGCATGGTCGGCCGGTGGTTCTCGACGCCGGTCGACCCGATTCCGATGACCGTCGAGGGACCGGGTATCGCATGACGCCGTCGGCTGCTCGGTCGGGTCGGTCGCGATGACCTCGTATCGCGTCGTCCACCGGACGACGTACGAGTACGGCGCCACGATGACCGACGGCTACTCGGTTGCGTGCCTGGCGCCGCGCGACACCGAATGGCAATCCGTCGTGCAGAGCGACATCGTGGTCGATCCCGACGTGCCGGAGGTCGACCGGTTCATCGATGCGTTCGGGAACCGGCAGTACCAGTTCGGGGTGCACGAGCCGCACGACCGGCTCGTCATCGTCGCCGACAGCATCGTGGAGGTGGCGGCGCGACCCGACCCGGTCGACGACACACCGTGGGAACGGGTCGTCACGGAGCTGGCCTCGGCGACGGGCGACGTGGCCCTCGAGACGGGCTGGTTCCGGTCGACGTCGGCCCTGGTCGATCTCGAGTCGCTCGCCGACGCGTTGGGTGCGCTGACGTGCGACGTGTTCCGGCCGGGGCGCGGCATCGTCGACGCAGTGCGAGCGCTCTGCCACGAGATCTACGCGACGTTCGAGTTCGACCCGCACTTCAGCACCGTGTCGACCCCGCTGGTCGACGTGCTGGCCGAGCGTCGCGGGGTCTGTCAGGACTTCGCCCATCTCGCGATCGGGTGTCTGCGGTCGCTCGGACTCGCCGCGGGCTACGTGAGCGGCTACATCGAGACGGTGCCGCCACCCGGCCAGGAGAAACTCGTCGGTGCCGACGCCTCGCACGCCTGGTGCTCCGTGTGGACGCCGGCGGCGGGCTGGGTCACGTTCGATCCGACGAACGATCACCTTCCCGCGAACGACCACGTCACCGTGGCCTGGGGGCGCGACTACGCCGACGTCATGCCGGTGCGCGGCGTGATGATCGGTCCGGCGGCGACGCAGACCCTCGACGTCGCCGTCGACGTCCAGCGCCGATGACCGGACCGACGTCGCCGAGGTGTGACTTGTGTCGGACCCGGGAATCGGCTGGTGCGATCACCTGTTGACTCCGCAAGCATGGCTGATGTGTCGACTCCCACCCCCCGACTGATCACCGGCCCGTTCGTGTCGGTGATGGCGACGGCGCTCGTGTTCTTCGTGTACATCGGCATGGTCGTGGTGACGGTGCCGAGCTTCGTCGAACGCGAGCTCGACGGCGGCGAGTTCGGCGTCGGTCTGACCATGGCGTCGTTCGCCGTCGCGACGATCGTCGCCCGGCCGTTCCTCGGACGGCTCACCGAGCGGTTCGGTCGGCGTGCCCTGATGATGGCGGGCGCCGTGTTGGCGTCGGTCGCCACGTTCGCCATGGCGTTCTCGACCGAACTGTGGCACGTGATGGTCCTGCGTGGCTTCACCGGACTCGGCGAGGCGGCGTTGTTCGTCGCTGCCGCCACCCTCATCGCCGATCTGTCGCCGTCGAACCGTCGCGCCGAGGCCGCCAGCTACTTCTCGGTCGCCGTGTTCGGCGGCATCGG
>JBPEWX010000800.1:0-11434 GCA_052032235.1 Ilumatobacter sp.
CCGAGGAGTATCCCGGGGCCGAACTGTTCACCGTCGTCGGCGACGACGCCGCCGCCGGCATCCGAACCTGGGAGCGGGCCGACGAGGTCGTCGGCCGTTCGCAGATGGTGGTCGTCGACCGGCCCGGCGAACCCGTCGAGCTCGACGCGGACATCGATTGGGTCCGGGTCGAGGTGCCGCGCCTCGAGGTGTCGAGCACCGATCTGCGAGAACGCTGGGTCGACGGACGCCCGCTCGACTACCTCGTGACCGACGAGGTGCTCGCCGTCGTCGCCGAGCGCCGGTTGTACAGCACGGAAGGGACGCCATGACCGCCGATCGCCGCACCAGGCGCCGCAACACGTGGCTGGCGCTCACCGCCGGCGTCGTGGCGCTCGTCGTCACGGGCGTGCTCGGGGCGTTCGCCGTGGCCGAGATGGCCGACTCACGAGCCGGCCGCGATGCGAGCGACGACACCGGACGGGTCACCGAGGCGCAGCAACTGCCGTGGACCTCGACGGCGCTGATCGGCGTGGTCGACGACGACGGCCGGCTGGCGTCGTCCGCGGTCGCCGTGCTCGACCCGGAGGGCCGGGGCGGCACGATCGTCCCGCTCAGCGTGAGTGCCGACACCGCCTCGGGGACCAACGTCGTGCTGCGCCCCTTGGGAGCCGTCTTCGACGTCGACGGACCCGAGGCGTGGCGGGCGTCGGCAGAGCAGGCGACCGGCCTGTCGTTCGACGTCGCCGAGGTCGTCGACGAGGAACGCTTCGTCCAGATCGTCGGTCCGCTCGGCGACCTGCCGACCCTCTTTCCCTTCGCGTTCACCGATGCCGCGTCCGAAGAGACGTTCGAAGCCGGATCGACGGTGCTGTCCACCTCGGCCGCGTACCGGGTCGTCACGGCGGTCAACGGCGACGGACCCGACTGGCAGCTCGACCCGGTCCGGAACGCGGTGTGGGATGCGATCGCCGATCGGGTGGGGGCCGGCATCGGTGCACTGCCCGACGGGGTCGTGTTCTCACGTGCTGCGCCGCCGAGCGGACTCGACCAGTTCACCGATGGCCTGTTCTCCGCTCCGGTGGCATTCCGCGACCTCGAAACGGTGCAGATCGACCCCGATCGGGTCGCCGATCAGATGCCGGTGGAGTACTCGACCGTGATCGGTCTCGGATGGGAGGAGTCGGTCGTCACGCTGCGTCGCGGCGAGGTCGTGCTCGTGTTCGCGTCGATCGCTCCGTCACGGATGGCGGCGCCGCTCGAAGGGCCGACCGTCCGGATGGTCAGCGGGTACACCGACGACGACGCCGCTCCGCTCGGCTTCAATCGCTCCGACCTGCTGATCGGGGCGATCGACGTGCTGCTCTTCACGAAGACGAACGTGTTGTCGGTCGTCGACCAGCCGGGCGCCGCGGTGCCGGAACGAACGACGGTCATGGTGTCCGACGCAGCGCTGATCGACGGTGTCTGGGAGTTGTACGGCGACGTGTTCGGCGAACTCGACGTGCGGGTGGCGCCGGTCGCGATCACCGGGGTCGACGCCGAGATCACCCTCGGCCGGGAATATCTTCGGCGCCTCGCCGAGCCGGCCGACGAGGGATCGGACGACGATTCGTCGCCGGGCGAGACGACGCCGGACACGACCGACGTGGCAGGCTCGGACTCGTGATCGACGAAGACGCACGCACGCTCGCCCTGGCTGCCGCCCGCGCGGCCGACGACGCCCACGGCTCCGACATCGTGGTCCTCCACGTCGGCGACGTGCTCGGGGTGACGGAGTACTTCGTGATCGCGGGCGCCTCCAACCGACGCCTCGTGAACGCGATCGTCGACGACGTCGAGGCGGCCATGAAGGCCGAACTCGGCCGGGCGCCGGTCCGGGTCGAAGGCGTCCGCGAGCAGCAGTGGGTGCTGGTCGACTACGGCGACGTCGTGGTGCACGTGTTCCTCGCCGAGATCCGAGACTTCTACGAGATCGAGCGCCTCTACACCGACGTCCCCAAGATCCCCTGGCAGCCGGACACCCCCGAGCCGACCGCGGAATCCGGTTGACCTGTCGAACGCTGTTGTGATTCGCCCGTCGGCGTCGATATCGTTCCAACACGCTTCGGGGCTATAGCTCAGTTGGCAGAGCGCTTCCATGGCATGGAAGAGGTCAAGGGTTCAATTCCCTTTAGCTCCACCCCCGGAAACCCCCAGGTCCCGACCTGGGGGTTTCGTCGTTTTCCGGGGCCTGCTCGACGGCAGGAGCTGAGCAGGTTGCCGCCGATCCGGGCTCGGACGTCGGTAGGGTCGGATATCAGCCCCGGGTGAGCCCCGCGTACGACGCCTCTGACAGCGACCACTTCGTGCCGGTTCACCGGGCACGAGAGGAGTACGGATGAGTCAGGCGAGTTTCCAGAAGCGGATGCGGGAGAAGAAGCGGCAGGAGAAGAAGGAGGCGAAGCGCGAACGCAAGGAGGAGCGCGTCGCCGAAGCCGAAGCCGCTGCCGCCGAGCCCGATGAGCCGGTGGCGCCCCAAGACGAGGTGCTGGCCCAGTTGGCCGCGCTCCACAAGCGTTTCGACGACGAGCAGATCGACTTCGACGAGTTCGAGGAGCGCAAGCAAGAGCTGATGGCGAAGCTCGCCGTCTGAACCGTCCGAACCCCTGATCGGCGGCGTCTCGAACGAGAGCATCGGGACGCGGCCGCGAAATCGCTAGCGTTGCGGCGATATGTCGGCAGTTCTGCCACTCGTGGTCATCTTGGTGATGGTCGCGTTCAACGCCCTCTACGTCGCCGCCGAGTTCGCCACGGTGGGTGCTCGCCGTTCCCGAGTACAGGAACAGGCCGAGCGCGGCGACAAGTCCGCAAGGGCCCTGTTCGAGATCCTGCGTGAGCCACACCGACTCGACAACTATGTCGCGTCGTGCCAGATCGGCATCACCCTGTCGAGTCTCGTCGCCGGTGCGTACGGCCAGGCCCAGCTGACCCCGGTCTTCGAGGACTGGTTCGGCTCGGCGGCCCCGGTCGTGTCGATCATCGTGGTGCTGATCCTCGTCACGTCGCTCCAGGTCGTCCTCGGCGAGCTGCTCCCCAAGACGGCGGCGCTGCGGTACCCGGAACGCCTCGCCATGGCGACGTTGCGCCCGATGCGGGTCAGCCAGTTCTTGTTCCGGCCGCTCGTGGCGATCTTCAACGGGTCGGCGTTCACGCTCATGAAGTGGTGGGGCCTCAAGTCCGACCACGGGCACGCCCACGTCCACTCGCCCGAGGAACTCGTCGATCTCTACGGCGAGAGCGCCGCCGGCGGCCTGATCGACATGAGCGAGCGCGACATGCTCGCGGGCGTCCTCAACGTCGAACATCGCATGGTCCGCGAGATCATGACGCCCCGACGCCGGCTCGTGACCGTCCGCGACGACCTGACCGTGGCGGCGGCCCTCGAAGCGGTCGTCGAGTCGCCGCACTCCCGGTTCCCGGTCGAGTCCGGTGACGACATCGTCGGCGTCGTCCACCTTCGCGACCTCTACCTCACCGCAGCCGACCGTCCCGATGCCGGTGTCGACGAGATCATGCGTCCCGTCGTCGCCGTCGCCGAGACGCTGTCGGTCCCCAAGCTGTGGACCCGACTGGGTGAGGAGAACCGCCATGTCGCGTTCATCGTGAACGAGTTCGGCTCCATCATCGGGATGGTCACCCTGGAAGACGCGATCGAAGAGATCATCGGCGAGGTGCGCGACGAGTTCGACGAGGAACGTGAGCCGATCGTCGTCCACGAAGGGCGTGTGGTCGTGCGCGGCGACGTGCTCGACGACACGATCGCCGACCGGTTCGGCGTCGACGTGACGATCCCCGACATCGACACGGTCGGCGGCCTCGTCTGGCATGCGCTCGGACGACTGCCCGAGGTCGGCGACGTCGCCGTGCTCGAACCGGCCGGGCTCGAGGTGCGAGTCGACGAGATGGAGGGCCGTGAGGTCCGCTGGGTCAGCTTCGACGTTCCGGAGGAGCCGGCGTGATCGCGATCGACTGGTTCACCGGGGTCGCCCTGCCGATCCTCATCATCCTCCTCCTCGTCGCGATCAACGGCGTGTTCGTCGCCGCGGAGTTCGCGCTCGTCGGTTCGCGCAGCGGCCGCCTGAAGTCGCTCGCGGACGATGGCAGCCGCGCCGCCAAGTGGCTCGTGTCGGTGATCGAGCAGCCGACCGGGAAGGACGGCTACGTCGCCATCGCCCAGCTCGGCATCACCCTCGCCAGCATCGGACTCGGCATGTACGGCGAACCGGCGGTCGCACACTGGCTCTACGGCCCGTTCGAGAACCTCGGCCTGTCGTACGACGCGTCGCACACGGTCGGCTTCATCGTGGCCCTGAGCGGTATCACGTACATGCACGTGGTCTTCGGTGAGATGATCCCGAAGGCACTCGCGCTCCAGTCGCCGGAAGGCACCGCCCTCCGCGTCAATCCGGTCATGCGCGTGTTCGGCTGGATCTTCCGGCCGATGGTCTGGGTGCTCAACACGTTGGCACTCGGTCTGATGCGACTGCTTCGCATTCCCGAGCCCGACGCACGACTCTCACTCCACACCAGCGAAGAGCTCGAGATCGTCACCGACGAGGCCGCCGCCGACGGCCAGCTCGGAGCGCTCCAGCGCGACCTCGCCCACAACGTGTTCGAGCTCGAACGTCGCGACGCCGAAGAACTGATGACGCCGCGGGCGAAGCTCGAGACGCTGCAGGTCACTGCGTCGGCGGTCGAGATCGAGCAGCAGCTCCAGAGCTCCGATTGGAGCCGCTTCCCGATCGTCGAAGGCGATCTCGACCAGGTCGTCGGCCTGCTCCACGCGAAGGACTTCATCCGCGCCCGCCAGCGTGGGCTCGAGACCGACCTGCGTCATCTGCGCCGCCCGCTGCCGACCGTCGTCGCGTCGACCACGGCCGACCGCCTCCTGCTGCGGTTCCGTCGCGAACGGGTGCACGCCTGCCTGGTCGTCGACGACTTCGGCAACACCCTCGGCCTCGTGACGTTCGACGACGTCATCGCCCTGCTGATGGGCACCCACGACGGCCGCACCGCCTCGGTCGTGCACGACGACGGTTCGGTGTCGGTCGACGGCATGACGACCCTCTACGAACTCGCCGAGGAGCACGGCATCGAGCTGGCGATGGACGAGGTCACCACCGTCGCCGGCGTGGTGCTCACGTTGGTCGGCACGATTCCGACGGTCGGCGAGACCGTCGAGCACGACGGCATCCACATGACCGTCGAGTCGATCGATCGTCGGGCGATCGCTCGGGTTCGCGTCGTTCCGCCCGCTCAGCCCTGACGCCAGGCGGTGCCGACGGCGACGGCGTCTCGAGACATCGCAGCGTCGTGCACCCGCACCGCCCAGGCACCGTCGCGAGCGGCGATCGCCGACACGGCGGCCGTCGCGACGTCTCGCTCGGCGGTCGGCCGGGGTTCGCCGAGCGACGGGTCGACGAGCACGCTCCCCAGGAATCTTTTCCGGGAGGCGCCGATCAGGATCGGTTGTCCGAGGCCGGCGAGCCGATCGAGGCGGTGCAGGAGCGCCCAGTTGTGATGAGCGTCCTTCGCGAACCCGATGCCGGGGTCGAGCACGACCCGCTCGAGGTCGACCCCGGCCCGGTCGCAGGCCTCGATCCGCGCCGACAGTTCGGCGTACACCTCCTCGACCACGTCGTCGTACACGGCGAGTTCGTTCATCCGCTCGGCGTGGCCCCTCCAGTGCATACACACGAACGGCACGTCGAGTTCGGCGACGGTGTGCAGCATCGCCGGGTCGGCGAGGCCACCACTCACGTCGTTGACGATCACGGCACCGGCGTCGACCGTGGCCCGGGCCGTCTCGGCGTTCATGGTGTCGATGCTGATCGGCACGCCGGCACCGGCGAGGGAACGCACGACGGGGACGACGCGGCGCATCTCGTCGGCCGGGTCGAGTCGGGTCGCTCCCGGCCGGGTCGACTCGCCGCCCACGTCGACGAGGTCGGCCCCGTCGGCGATCAGGCGGTGGGCGTGGGCGATGGCGGCGTCGACCTCGAGGTAGCGGCCGCCGTCGGAGAAGCTGTCGGGGGTCACGTTGACGATGCCCATCACGAGCGTGCGCCCACGGAGCACCTCGGGCAGACCGGCTGGTTCGACGAACATCGCCGTCGAGGCTACGGAGCGTCGACCGTGGTTGCGTCGGCGCGGCCGGCGCGGACCAGTCGCCAGAGGATGGTGGCCGCCCAGATCGCCGCCACCGCGGCGAGGCCGCTGAACACGTGCACCCAGGCCAACCCGTCGCGGATCGCGTCGAGCGTCGCCGGGGACGGGGCGACGTCCTCGCCGCCGAGCACGTCGCGCACCACCTCCACGTCGCCCACCTCGCGATCGACGACGAGGAGCAGGATCGCTCCGCCGACGGCGACGCCGTAGGTGATGCTGAGCGTCCGGATGAACTGGTGGGCGGCGTTGACGCGACCCATCTCGTCGTCGTTCGCTGCCGACTGGAGGAGGGTGAGGCCCGATGTCGAGACGAACCCGATCGCGCATCCCATCAGGAAGAACGCGGTGAACACGATCGGGATCGGCCACCCGAGGGCGATCGCCGTGCCGGCGAGCGCGGTCGCCGGCAGCATGAGGCATGTGCCGGCGAGGATCGCGTCCGACTCGTGCCAACGGTCGAGCAGCCGGCTGACGACGAAGGCGGCGCCCGACCAGCCGATCGTGAGGAACAGCACGGAGAACGCTGCGAACACCTCGGAACGGCCGCGAGTGGTCTGCATGTAGAGCGGGAGATAGTTGTCGGCGGCGAGCCCGGCGACCAGGACGAGCCCCGACGTGGCGTGCACCCGTCGCAGCGGGAAGCGGGTGAGGTGCTCTCGAGCGAGCAATGGTTCCGCCACGCGACCCGAGTGCCACCAGTACACGGCGACCGCTCCGAGTGCGACGACGGTGCCGGCCCCGAACGCCCACCAGCGGACCCCGACCTGGGACACCGCCGTCAACGACACGGCCACGAGCACGGTGAGCATCACGATCCCCGGGTAGTCCATCACGATCCGCTGTGGACGCTCGCGGGTCGACGGGAGTGTCGACCAGCCGGCGGCGAGGGCGATCGCCGTGATCGGCAGCTGGACGACGAAGATCATCCGCCAGTCGGCGACCGCGAGGAGGGCCGCGGTCAGCACCGGGCCGCCGAAACCCATCACCCCCCAGACGAGCGAGTTCGCGGCGAACGCTCGAGCGCGCAGCCGTGGCGGGTAGGCCAGCCCCACCGCCGCCAGGGCGACCGAGATCACCAGTCCGCCTCCGACGCCCTGCAGGGCCCGGGCGGTCACGAGGAGCGGCATGGTGGGCGCCACCGCCGCGAGCGCGCTCGAACCGAGGAACCAGAGCCCCGTCGCCCGGAAGGTGCGACGCACGCCGATCGCGTCGATGACGGGACCCGCCGAGATCCCGGCGACGGCGGAGGTCGCGAGGAACGCGGTGATGACCCACGGCAGGAGGGCGACATCGCCGAGGTCGTCGGCGATCGCGGGGAGAGCGGCCACGAGGGCCAGGCCGTCGAAGGCGGCGATCGCGACGATCGTCAGGTTGGCGAGCGTGACCCGTGCGTATCGGGGCGACCAGATACCGCCCGCCGGCAGCTCGTCGTCGTGTCCCGCCGTCTCCACGGGCGGCAACCTACCGCCGCGCCCCCTACCCTCGGCAGTGATGCCCGTCGCCCCCGTCATCGAACACCTCCCCCGAACGGGCGATCCGGACGACGTCGTCGCCGGCTTCGCCGACTACACCGCAGCGCTCGGCATCGAGCTGTACCCGGCGCAGGAGGAGGCGGTGATCGAGGTGGCGCTCGGCAACCACGTCATCATGAACACGCCGACCGGGTCGGGCAAGTCGATGGTCGGTGCTGCTGCGCACTTCGCGGCCCTGGCGGCGGGGAAGCGCAGCGTGTACACGGCGCCGATCAAGGCGCTGGTCAGCGAGAAGTTCTTCGCACTGTCACGCGAGTTCGGACCCGATCTGGTCGGCATGGTCACGGGGGACGCCTCGGTCAACGCCGACGCGCCGATCATCTGCTGCACCCAGGAGATCCTCGCCAACTGGGCGCTTCGCGACGGGCGGCGAGCTCCCGTCGACGTCGCCGTGATCGACGAGTTCCACTACTACGGCGACCCGCAACGCGGCTGGGCGTGGCAGGTGCCGCTGCTCGAACTCCCTCGGACACAGTTCGTCCTGATGTCGGCCACCCTGGGCGACGTCGGGTTCTTCCGCCGCGACCTCACCGAACGAACCGGTCGAGAGACCGCGCTCGTGACGTCGGTCCAGCGGCCGGTCCCGCTCCATTTCGAGTACCGCACGAGCAGTCTCCACGCCAGCGTCAGCGATCTGCTCGAGTCGGGCAAGGCCCCGATCTACCTCGTCCACTTCACCCAGAAGGACGCCACCGACGCCGCACAGAGCTATGTGTCGCTCGATCCGCTCTCGAAGGCGGAGAAGGACGCGGTGCGCGAGGCACTGGCGGGTTTCCGGTTCGATTCGCCGATCGGGCGCGATCTCCGGCGGTTCATCACCGCCGGCGTCGGTGTGCACCACGCCGGACTCCTTCCGAAGTACCGGCTCCTGGTCGAGAAGCTGGCGCAGCAGGGCCTGCTGAAGATCATCTGCGGCACGGACACCCTCGGCGTCGGCGTCAACGTGCCGATCCGGTCGGTGCTGTTCACCCAGCTCTGCAAGTACGACGGCAACGGGGTGCGCATCCTGTCGAACCGCGAGTTCGCCCAGATCGCCGGCCGCGCCGGTCGGAAGGGGTTCGACGACGCCGGTGACGTGTGGGTCCAGGCGCCGGCCCACGTCGTCGACAACCTCGAGGCGGAGCGCAAGGCGGCCGAGAAGGGACGCAAGAAAGTCGTCAAGAAGTCGCAGCCCGACCGCGGGTACGCGCACTGGACCGAGGACACGTTCGACAAGCTGGTCAACGGCAAGCCCGAATCGCTGCAGTCACACTTCCAGGTGAGCCACCAGATGGTCATGCAGCTGCTCGATCGGCCCGCCGACTACGTGGCGAGTGACGGCGACCCGGAGGGCGAACGGATCGACGGGTGCCGGGCGCTGCGCTCACTGTTGACCGACAACCACGAGACTCGCAAGCGTCAGCGGCAGCACATCCGGCGGGCGATCGCGATCTACCGCTCCCTCGTCGCCGCCGACCTGCTCGAGTTCCCGGACGAGCCGGACGAACTGGGCCGCTCCGTGCGCGTCAACTTCGATCTGCAGGACGAGTTCGCGCTGCACCAGCCTCTGTCGCTCTGGGCGTTCGAAGCGATCGGACGGCTCGACGCAGCGGAGGCCGAAGCCACCGATGGCGACATCGACCCCGTCACCCACGCGCTCAACGTGCTCAGCATCGTCGAGGCGGTGCAGGAGAACCCGGGCGTGGTCATCGCCGCCCAGGTGAAGCGGGCAAAGGACGAGCTGATGTCGGAGATGAAGGCATCGGGCGTCGAGTACGAGGAGCGAATGGAGCGGCTCGCGCAGGTCGAGAACCCGAAACCGAACCGCGAGTGGACCTACGCCGACTTCGACGGCTTCCGGCAACGGCACCCGTGGGTCGGGAGCGACAACGTGCGACCGAAGTCGATCGCCCGCGAGATGTTCGAGCGGGCGATGACGTTCGGTGAGTACGTGCAGGACTACGGCCTGAAGCGCTCGGAGGGCGTCGTGTTGCGCTACCTGTCCGACGTGTACAAGGGGCTGGTCCAGAACGTGCCCGACGACCACCGCACCGACGATCTCGACGATGTGACCGCCTGGCTGGGTGCCGTGGTGCGCCAGGTCGACTCCAGCCTGATCGACGAGTGGGAGCGGCTGCTGCATCCCGACGACGACCCGGAGGAACAGGTGCGTCCGGAGGGTGTCGCCGAGCGGACGATCGTCGATGACGAGCGAGCCTTTCGGGTGATGGTGCGCAACACGATGTTCGACTGGGTGCAGCGACTGGCCCGGCGCCGGGGCTACGACGCCCTGCTCGCCGAGACGAGCCGAGAACTCTGGAACGGTCCGGAGTCGATCGCCGAGGCGATGGCGCCGTACTGGCTCGAGTTCGACGAGATCGGCATCGGTGCGTCGGCACGCGGCGGCGCGCTGTTCCGCTTCGATCGCACGACCGGGCACGTCGTCCAGATCCTCGCCGATCCCGACGAGACGGGGGAGTGGGCGATCACCGCCGAGGTCGATCTCGGGGCGTCGGCCGAGCGAGGAGCGCCGGTCGTCCGTCTCGTCGACATCGGGTCACGAGCGACCTGACCCGAACGGTGGGCGGCCGAATCACCCGAACGTGGGTTGCGGGCGAGAACGTCGTGAGGCACGTTTGGGACAGAGCGGTGGTGGGCACCTCTCGGCCCGAGTGACGCATGAACGTGACGACATGAACGACGACGACAGCGGGAACCACGACGAGGCGGGCGTTCGACGCCCCTACCGGTTCCGTATCGACCTGCCGGCCGAGGTGACGGCGGTGGGAACCGCTCGTCGGTTCGTGCGCGAGTCGCTCGACCGACTGGGGACGGCCAGCGCCGACGCCGAACTCGCGACCAGCGAGATGTTCACCGCGGCGATCGCCGGTGCCGTCGCCGACGACCGGATCGAGATCGAAGTCCGTCGGCGCGGCGACGAGATCGACATCGACGTCAGTTCGATGCACGGACGCCACGATCTCGATCCCGTGCAGCGCGCCGTCATGAAGGCCGTCGGCGACTTCTACGATCGGCGCGACATCGGCGACACCGAGGTGCAGTCGTACGGCTACGCCCTCCCCGCCGCCGGGACCTGAACCGGCGTCAGCGTCCGGCCAGCGCCTCGACGACCGGGGCGAATGCCTCGGGCTCTCGGACGACGTAGTGCGAGATGCCCGTGCGCTCACGCAGGCGTCCGAGCTTGTCGACGATCTGGTCGACCGAGCCCGACAGGGCGAACGGTGTGTCGATCACCGTCTGCTCGTCGAGTTCGAACCGCGCACCGAGATCGGCGGCACTGGGCGCGTCGTCACCGACGAAACACGCCTGCACCAGCGCCGAGCGCTCGATCCGGCGCCCGTCGGACGCCTCGGTGAGCCATTCGGCGCGTCGCTCGACCTCGGCGAGCGCGAAGCCGCCGGCGGTCGGTGACCCGTCGGGCCCATGGACGAGTCCGGTGAACTGGAAGATGTCGGCGTACCGGCCGGCGACGGCGACGACGCGTCGTCCGAAGCCGCCGATGAGGATCGGGACGGGGCGCGCCGGACGGATCCCGAGGTCGTCGAGTCGCACGTCGTGATGGGCGCCCGTTCGGTGGCACGAACCGTCGGTGAGCAGATCGCGGAGGATCGCGGCGCACTCGTCGAATCGATCGACCCGTTCCTTGGGTGGGCGGAGCTCGAGGCCGATCGCCTCGTGTTCGCTCGCCGCGTAGCCGGTGCCGAGGCCCAGGA
>JBPEWX010000801.1:0-1890 GCA_052032235.1 Ilumatobacter sp.
GGCGAAGGCGACGTAGAGGATCGCGCCGAAGGTCAGGACGAGCGAGGCCCCCTTGCGGGCGAACCAGCTGCGGGTCTCCTCCTCGTCGTAGGCGATGTTGATGGTGTTGACGAGTTGCCCGATCGCGCCGGAGGCAGACCAGATCGACAGAGCCACCCCGATCACCAGACCGAACGAGAGCGAACTCGACGACGTCTCGCTGATGGCCGCGAGCTGGTCGGACATGAGCGACTGTGCCTCCGCCGGGAGCGCTCCGAACAGGTCGTCGATGACTTCCTGCGGGTCGTCGCCCTGGGCGACGAGACCGAGGATCGAGACGAGCGCGGCGAGCGCCGGGATGAGGGCCAGGAACGAGTAGAACGCGACGGCTGCCGCCGCCATGCCGACGTGGTCGTTCCCCCATTCGTCCTTGACGCGCAATGCGATGTCGCGCCAGCCACGCGGTGGCACCTCGATCGGGCTGGTCGCCGACCGGCCGTGTTCTTCGTCGCGCACGTCGTTCACCTCGTCGGGCACCATCGGCGCCGTGACGTCGACGACGTCGTCGCGGGACGGTACGTCGTCGGTGTCGGGTTCGTCGTTGCGGTGGAAGATCGACATCGCCCGGTTCGTACCCGCGACGGCCCGTGCCCAATCGGCGGTGTCATGCCGGGCGGGCGATGGGCCAACATGGGTCGCGTGACCGAGGTGTCCCTCCATCACGTTTCCGTGCGGCGGAATCGGACCACCGTCCTCGACGACGTGTCGTTGCAGGCCGAGCCCGGAACGCTGACCGTGGTGGTCGGGCCGTCGGGTGCCGGCAAGACCAGCCTGCTCCGGACGATCGCCGGTCTCGATCCGGTGTCGAGTGGCAGCGTGCGGTTCGACGGCGCCGACGTGACGACGCTCGGCCCACGTGACCGCAACACCTCGTTCACGTTCCAGGAGGCGGCGCTGCTCACGACCCGCACGGTCGAGCGGAACATCGCGATGCCGCTCGAGATCCGGCGGGAGACCGCCGAGCGGATCTCCGACCGGGTCGGGGTGGAGGCCCGCGTGCTCCACATCGATCACCTGCTCCGGCGAGACGTCGGCAACCTGTCGGTGGGTGAGGCGCAGATGGTCCAGATCGCCCGTTCGCTCGTGCACCTGCCCGACGTGCTGCTCCTCGACGAGCCGTTCGCCGCCATCGAGGGGGAGCGCTCGGCGATCCTGCGACGCGAGATCCGACACCTGCAACGGGAGTTCGGCGTCACTGCGTTCGTGACCACCAACGACCCGGCCGACATCCGCGACATCGCCGACCAGGTGGTCGTGTTGGAACGCGGTCGCGCCGTGCAGATCGGCTCGTACGAGGACGTGTTCACGAACCCGAACACGGCGGCGTCGGCGGTCGTCACCGGCGACGCCACCGTCGAGCGGGTGACGGTGGAGCGGGACGGCAACGGGGCCTGGTTGGTCCACCCGGCGTTCCGGGTGCGGGCCTGGGCGCCCGTGGTGTCCCGGCACGCCGGTCGGCACCTGCTGATGGTGACCCGTCCCGAGTGGTGGTCGATCACGGCGGTCGGCGACATCGAGGGGACGGTGGAACGAGCGGTCCCGTGGGCGGCGACACCGTCGCTGGTCGTCGACGTGTCGGGACATCGGCTCACCGTTCGAGGCACGGTCGGAGACGGTTCCGCATCGGTGCGTCTCGAGCTCAGGCACTGGGTCCTGCTCGACCCGCTCGACGGCTTCGCCATTCGCTGAGCCCGGCGCTATCCTGGCCACTCCCTCGGGCAATCGAGGGACCTGCGGATGTAGTTCAATGGTAGAACCTCAGCTTCCCAAGCTGATGACGGGGGTTCGATTCCCCTCATCCGCTCTCGCTCGGCATCGACGCACACGTCGACGCCTCGCGCACGACAGACT
>JBPEWX010000802.1:0-1908 GCA_052032235.1 Ilumatobacter sp.
GACCCGAACGAGCGACCCGAGGTGTACGACGCCAACTCGCTGCTGCCCCTGGCGCCCGAACTGACCAGGCCGCTCCTGCTCATCCACGGCCTCGCCGACGACAACGTCGTCGCCGCACACACCCTGCAGCTCAGCTCGGCGCTGCTCGCCGCCGGCAAGCCACACGAAGTCCTGCCGCTCGTCGGGGTCACCCACATGACGCCGCAGGAGATCGTGGCCGAGAACCTGCTGCTCCACCAGCTCGACTTCCTGCGGCGCAGCCTCGGCATCACCAGCGGGTGACGGCCGCGACGGCCCGGTCTACTAGGTTCGTCGGCGGTGAACGATCGACTGACGGAGCTGTACAAGGGCGTGGCCGTCCACGCCAACGCCAACTACGAGCACACCGCCGCGCTCGAGTTGCTCGCGCTCGTGATGGCGGCCGACCACAACCTCGACGACGCCGAGATCGAAGCGATCAAGGACATCACCGACGACTGGCGCGACGGCGACTTCACCTTCGACAAGTACCTCGGACCGGCGGTCGAGCGAGCGCAGCAGGCGATCGCCGACGGCGAAGTGGTCGAGCTGATCGACGACATCGATCGCCGGATCAGCAGCCGCGTGCTGCGGCGTGCGCTGTTCTCGGCCGCTCGTGAGGTGGCCGGCATCGACGACGACGTCAGCCCCGAGGAGGGCACGATCCTCGCCGAAGTCGCCGTTCGTTTCGGCTGAGCGGCTCCCCGCCCGGCGTCACGACTCCCGCATCAGCGACGACCCGAACGCCCGCAACCGATCGACCGAGTCGGGTTCGAGCGGTGCGCGCCGCGCTGCGAGCGCCGCCTTGATCGTGCGGAACGTCTCGGCTTCGTAGCCACACGGGGCGCACTCGTCGAGATGCACCGTCAGCGCTTCGACCACGACGGGATCGTCGACCTCGTCGTCGAGGAACTGCTGGAGCAGCCGGGCGACCTCGGGGCATGCGAGCTGTTCGCCCGGTTGGATCGAGGGCCAACGACCGCCGGTCATCCGACGGACGTACATACGGATCATGACGACCTCCCGGTGTCACCGAACGCAGGCGCCGCACCGGCGTCGCGGAGTTGATCGCGGAGCTTCTTGCGCGCCCGGTGCAGGCGCGACATCACGGTGCCGATCGGCACGTCGAGCACCTCGGCGGCTTCGGCGTACGCGAGGCCGTCGATGTCGACCAGTTCGACCACCT
The DNA here is from genome assembly GCA_052032235.1 of Ilumatobacter sp. Lineage (GTDB taxonomy): Bacteria > Actinomycetota > Acidimicrobiia > Acidimicrobiales > Ilumatobacteraceae > Ilumatobacter. Next base: position 1,205 of record JBPEWX010000802.1, read on the forward strand.
TGGCGAACGGCTCGGTGAGCGTCGCCAGTGCGTCTTCGAGCGCCGCGTCGAGTTCGAAGTCGATGAACCGGTCGGGACGGAGTGCGTCGGCCTCCTCCGGCTCGGCGACGACGCGTTCGAGCTGGGTGTCGGGGTCGCGCAAGAGCTCTGGGCGACGCCGACGGTTGCGGTTGATGTTCGTGTTCCGCAGGATCGTGAGGAGCCAGGCCCGCGGGAACCGGCCGTCGAAGCGGTCGATCGCCTTGTACGCCCGGACCAGGGTGTCCTGGACGAGGTCTTCGGCGTCGGCACGGTTCCGGGTCAGCGACCGGGCGACGCGCAACATCACCTCGATCTCGGGCAGGACGTACTGCTCGAACTTGGCATCGGCCGACAACTCGTCCATCAGCGCGCCACGCCGCCCCTCGTCGATCGAAGGCGACACGTCGATGTGGTCCGTCGGCGCATGGAGCAAGCTTGGCACGTGTCGGGAACCCGCCGGGAACGCCGTCGCTTCCCGTCGGCGATCAACGGAGCGCGATGGCGAACGCCACGATCAGAGCGAGTCCGCTGAAGCAGACGGTGGCGAGACCGACCACCCTTACCGCGAGCGGATGGACCGGGCTGTCGCCGGAGCGCAGCGGCCCGTGCAGATCGTCGTAGTGCATCCCGGTCCAGATCAACAGCACGGCCCCGAGCACGACCTGGACGATGCCGATCGCCGC
>JBPEWX010000803.1:0-2233 GCA_052032235.1 Ilumatobacter sp.
CGTGGTCCGCGAGGGGGCCCGCGGACCACGCCGAAGCACGACTGGCCGATCGATCGGGCGGGCGTGGTCGCGCCGGATCGAGATCGTGGGTCAGCCGAACGTGGCCTTCGTGGTGGCCACCCGCGTGCCCTGAGCGTCGAAGACGTGGACGTCGCCGACGAGTTGCACTGCGACGGTGTCGCCCGACCTGCCGCTGAACGGCGGCGGCACCTTCACCACCAGCTGTGTGCCGTCGCCGTCGTGTTCGTCGACGACCACGTGCACGAAGACTTCGGATCCGAGATCCTCGACCGTCCGGACGCGTCCTTCGACACCGCCCGTGCCGAGCGTGGCGCCCTCGGGTCGGAAGCCGATCGCTGCGATGGCGTCCGGTGTGGAGGGGATGTCACCTTCGAACCGAACCGGGTGACCGGCCAGCGACGCGACGCCGTCTTCGTGGTGGAGATCGGCCAGGTTCATCGCCGGCGAGCCGATGAAGCCGGCGACGAACCGGTTGGCGGGGCTGTGGTACAGGGTGCTGGGCGTGTCGCACTGTTGGAGCACGCCGTCCTTCAGCACGGCGACCCGATGTCCCATCGTCATCGCCTCGACCTGGTCGTGGGTGACGTACACGGTGGTCACACCGAGTCGCTCCTGCAACTCGGCGAGTTCGGTACGGGTCTGGACGCGCAGCTTGGCGTCGAGGTTCGACAGGGGCTCGTCCATCAGGAACACCTGCGGGTGCCGAACGATCGCTCGACCCATGGCCACGCGTTGGCGCTGACCACCCGACAGGTTCTTCGGCTTGCGGTCGAGGTACGGCTCGAGGTCGAGGATGCGGGCAGCCTCCTCGACGCGCTTGCGGCGTTCGTCCTTGTCGATCTTCTGCTGCTTGAGGGCGAAGCCCATGTTCTCGGCGACCGTCATCTGCGGGTAGAGGGCGTAGTTCTGGAACACCATCGCGATGTCGCGATCACGAGGCCGAACGGCGCTGACGTCGCGATCGCCGATGATGATGTGCCCGTCGTCGAGCGGTTCGAGACCGGCGAGCATGCGCAGCGCAGTCGACTTGCCCGAGCCCGACGGCCCGACCAGCACGAGCAACTCGCCATCGACGATGTCGAGGTCGAGCTTGTCGACGGCCGGCCGCTCGGTGCCGGGATAGAAGCGGGTGGCTTGCTGATAGGTGACGGATGCCATGATGTGCTCCTGGTCGTCTCGGACTACTTGATGGCGCCCATGGCGAGGCCACGGATCATTCGCTTCTGGGCGATCCAGCCGGCGATGACCACCGGCAGGCTCGCGAGGACGGATGCTGCGGACAGCTTGGCGATGAAGTTGCCACGGGAACTGATGTTGGTCGTGACCCAGATCGGCACGGTCTGTGCGTCGACGGCGTTGAGCTGGACGGCGAAGAAGTACTCGTTCCAGGCGAAGATCAGGCACAGCAGCGCGGTGGCGGCGATCCCCGGGCCGGCGATCGGCAGGATGACCGAGCGCAGCTGTCCGAACAGCGAGGCGCCGTCGATCTCGGCTGCTTCGACCAGCTCGCTCGGCACCTCCTGGAAGAACGACCGCAACATCCAGACGGCGAGCGGCAGGTTCATGGCCGTGTAGAGGATGACCAGCACCGTGCGCGTGTTGAGCAGGTCGAGGTCGCGCGCCAGGATCCACAGCGGGAGGATCGACGCGACCATCGGGAGGAACTTCGTCGAGATGAAGAAGAACAGCACGTCGCGCCACTTCTTCACCGGGTAGATCGACAGCGCGTAGGCAGCCGGGACGGCCAGGATCAGGACGATGATGGTGCTCGTCACGACGATCCAGATCGAGTTGCCGAACGCCTCCCCGGCGCTGAGCAACCCGGTGCTCGACTCGGTCACTTCGCGGTAGCGGTCGAGGGTGGGGTCGAAGTCGAACGTCGGCGGCCCTTCGGCGACCGCTTCCTCCTTGAACGAGTTGACGCCCATCCAGAGGATCGGGAAGAAGTAGAGGAGACCGACGACCCAGGCGACGATGCCGAGGACGACGTTCACCCACTTGGCTTCACCGACGCCGAGCGGTTCGGAACTGGCACTCATGCTGCGTCCTCTCCCTTCAACAGGCTCGACAGGACGCGGAGTGCGAACGTCGCGATGATGATCGACGCCACGACGACGACGATGCTGTAGGCGGAGGCGAGGCCGAAGAGCCAGCCGCCGCCGATCGAGCGTCGGTAGACGAAGAACGGCAGGTTGGTCGAGCCGGGTCCGCC
>JBPEWX010000804.1:0-2622 GCA_052032235.1 Ilumatobacter sp.
CCGGTGCCGCCTCCGGACACGACCTTGACGTCGTCGGCCTCGGGGCGGACGACGATCACCAGGACGCCGTAGTCGTCCTGTGCGACCGCTGCGGCGGTGGCGCGAGCGGCCGCGGCGAGCAGCGGGTCGGAGTCCGAGCCGGCGAGGACATCGAACGACGAGGTCGAGGCTGGTGACGACGTGGTCATGCCTTCAGTATCGACGTCATCCTCACCAACTTTGAACCGATCTGACACACCTTGATCAAATCACGACGGTTTTCGGACGCAAAGCGTCGTTATCGCAGCCGCTTCGACAACTCGTTGAGGCGACGCTTTTCATCGGCCGACAACGAATCGAGTCCGCCGGCCGAGATCTTGTCGAGGAGTTGGTCGAGCTCGGCCTGTGCAGCGGCGGTCTCCTGCGGGTTCGCCGCCGGCGTCGGCGAGGCGTTCCACGGACCGTCCACGACGGTCGGGGTGTCACGGCGCTTGCCGCGCACCTTGCCCTTCGAGGAGCGGACCGGACCCGACGGCTTGCGTTTCCCGGTGGCCGGCAGCGGGATGTGGGGGATCTCCCAGCCGGTTGCCGCACCGAGCGAGCGTGCCGTGGTGAGCGACACCAGGACGACGAGGATCGTCAGGACGACCATGCCGCGCAGACCGTCGCCGTTGTAGCGGAGGACGTTGAGCAGGGTGAACACACCGGCGACCGCCCAGAGCGGGACGACCTCGAACCAGCGCACCTTCGGGTACGTCGCCGCGTACACCCAGATCGCGGCCAGGAAGACCGACTGCAGTCCGCTCGCCACGGTCGTGCGATCGAGCGTGTCGTTCACCAGGCCCAGGAACGTCATGATCAGCGCCGGGGCGATCGTGATCGTGAGGAACCAACCGAGGAACCGGTTGCGCCCCATCATCGCCTCGACGTCCTGGCCGATCATCCAGAAGAACACGATGCCGAGCAACGGCCAGAAGTCGGGCTGGGTGGCCGTGGTCCAGGTGACGAGTCGCCACAGCTCGAGATCACGGACGAGCCACGGTGCGAAGACGAGCTCCGACCAGGTGGACGCGCCGAGGATGCCGTAGACGAACATCGTCAACACCGCCGTCGCACAGATCAGATCGACGGTCGTGAGCGAGAAATTGCCCGCCTGGAACCATCCCTCGTTCGGGCGACGGCGGAACGCTGATGCAAAGTACTGCGACATCGGCACTCACCGTATCCTGACCAACCCATGGTGAAGCGTCCCCCGGCAGGAACGATCCCGGACGAACCGGGCTCCTACCAGTTCAAGGACGCGCACGGACGCGTGATCTACGTCGGCAAGGCATCGAGCCTCCGGCAACGCCTGTCGAACTACTTCCAGGCGCCGCACAACCTCCATCCGCGCACCCGCCAGATGGTCGAGACCGCCGAGTCGGTCGAATGGACCATCGTCGCCAACGAGGTCGAGGCGTTGATGCTCGAGTACTCGTTGATCAAGCAGCACCGGCCCCGCTTCAACGTGCGGCTGCGCGACGACAAGTCGTACCCGTTCCTCGCCGTGACGGTCGACGAGCAGTGGCCGCGAGCCATGGTGATGCGCGGTCGCAAGCGCAAGGGGGTCCGGTACTTCGGCCCGTACGCCCACGCCTACGCCATCCGTGACACGCTCGACCTGCTCCTGCGCAGCTTCCCCATTCGCACGTGCAGCCCCGGCAAGTTCAAAGAACACGAGCGGCTCGGACGACCCTGCCTGCTGTTCCACATCGAGAAGTGCTCCGGTCCGTGCGTCGACGAGATCGAGGAGATGCCGTACCGGCAGCTCGTCACCGAACTGTGCGACTTCCTGGCGGGTGACACCGACGACATCGTGCAACGGCTCGAGGCCGAGATGAAGGCGGCGGCGACCGATCTCGAGTTCGAACGTGCCGCCCGCCTGCGCGACCGGCTGGTCGCCGTGCAGAAGGCGATCGCGAAACAACAGATGGTGGTCGAGGGGCGCGAGGACGTCGACGTGATCGGGATCGCCGACGACGAACTCGAAGCGTCGGTGCAGATGTTCTTCGTGCGCAAGGGTCGAGTCGTCGGTCGGAAGGGCTTCGTCCTCGACAAGGTCGAGGAACTCACCCCGGGCCGGCTCGTCGACCGGATCCTCGAAGCGGTCTACGGCGACGAACCGGCCATGGGCTACCCGAAGCAGGTGCTGGTGCCGTACGAGGCCGACGACACCGAGACGTACGAGGAGTGGCTCAGCCACATGCGCGGCTCCAAGGTGCAGATCCGCATGCCGCAGCGGGGCGACAAGCGAGCCCTGCTCGAAACGGTGACCCGGAACGCCGGTGAGGAGTTCACGCGGCACCGGATGCGTCGGGCATCCGATCACAACACGCGATCCCGGGCGCTCACCGAGCTCCAAGAGGCCCTCGACCTGCCCGAGGCGCCGTTGCGGATCGAGTGCTACGACATGGCCCACCTGCAGGGCACCGACTACGTCGGCTCGATGGTCGTGCTCGAGGACGGGCTGCCCAACAAGCGCGAGTACCGCCGGTTCAAGGTCAACATCCCCGGCAACGACGACTACGGCGCCATGGAAGAGGTGCTCACCCGACGGTTGCAGGCGTACATCGACGAGCGCGACCGCCCGGTCGACGAGCGCGG
>JBPEWX010000805.1:0-5709 GCA_052032235.1 Ilumatobacter sp.
GTCGGGCTACGGCATCGATCAGGTCGCCCTGTTCGCGATGCCCGACCCCGAGGGCGGCAACCCGTCGCTCGCGCTGTTGCGTCCGGGTGCCGCGATCAACGCACTCGTGCCGGTCGACCAGCTCCCGACACGGGTCGACTGGGACTTCACCTACGAGGGCCTCGGCCCGGTCGTCGAGCAACAGCTCGGGATCTCGCTCGACGAGGCCGTGCTCTACACGGTGCCGGCCGCCGACGGGAGTCCGAACGGTGTCGGCATCATCTCGGTCGACGGCGACCCGTCCGCGTTCCTCGACCCTGCCGTGCAGGCGCCCGAGGCGATCGACACCGGCGACGCCGACCTCGCGACGACACTCGACGAGACGTTCAACGTCGAGGTCCGCCAGCTCGAGCTGTACGAGGTCCCGCTCGACGACGGCACGGTGCAACTCGCCCTGCTCGAACGCGGTGCCGAGTCGAGCGTGTTCGTCGATCCCGACGACGTCGACGCCGAACCGATCGTGTGGGAGGGCCGCATCCAGACGATCGATCCGGTGCTCGAGTTCGACCCGACGCTCAAGAACTACCCCGACGCGTGGCGGGCGATGGATTTCGGCACCAAGCTCCGGAACACGGCGATCATCGCCGGGCTCGGCATGGCGGGCACGATCATGTCGTCGACGCTCGTCGCCTACGGCCTGTCGCGGTTCCGGATGCCGTTCAAGGGGCTGATCATGCTGTCGCTGATCGCGACGATCATCCTGCCCCGGTTCGTCACCCTGGTGCCGACCTACATCGTGTTCGACCGCCTCGGCTGGATCGGCACGTGGTGGCCGCTCATCATCCCGCACTTCTTCGCGAACGCGTACAACGTCTTCCTGCTGCGGCAGTTCTTCCTGACGATCCCGCGCGACCTCGACGAGGCGGCGGCGATCGACGGCGCCGGACCGCTCCGCACCCTCCTCACGGTGATCCTGCCGCAGGCGAAGGGTGCGTTGCTCGCCGTGGCACTGTTCCACTTCTTCTTCGCCTGGAACGACTTCCTCGAGCCGTTGCTGTACCTCGCCGCCCGACCCGACCTGCAGCCGATCTCGATCGGTCTGTACCAGTTCCTCGGCCTGTACGACGCCAACATCCCGCTCATCCAGGCGGGTGCCCTGCTCGGCATGTTGGTGCCGATCCTCGTCTTCCTCGGCCTGCAGAAGATCTTCCTCAAGGGGATCGACCTGTCGGGCTCGGTGAAGTAACCGTCCTCTCGGGGATGGCGGATCTCCCCCTCGACCCGCCATCCCCGGAGTACCCGCCGGTTGGGCGCGCGCCTCGGCGATCGTGGACAATCGTCCGATGACCGACCAGCCGACCGACGCGCCGCCGAACCCGATGGCCGATCACGTGATCAACAAGATCGGTCTGCACGCCCCCGACCCCGACGGGCCCTGTGGCGACCGGTTGCACCTCCACGTGTCACCGATGGTGCTGGAGGACGACGGTCACGTCGACTTCGGGGTGCTCGGCGTGTTCTGCGACATGGCGTCGTCGCAGGCGGTCGACCTGGGGCCGTTCCTGCACGCCGACATCAGCATCAACCGCATCGCCCGGCCGACGGGGGAACGACTCTTCGCGACGGCGTCGGCGCTTCGCTCGGGGAAGCGGACGACGATCGTGCACCTCGAGATCATCGACGACGCCGGGGTGCGTGTCGCCGAGAGCACCCAACAGATCGTGACGATGAAGCCGTCACCGGAGATGGCGGCGGCGATGCACGACGGCGATCGCGAGGCGTGGCGCAAGCGGTTCATGTCGGCCTTCGACGGTGAGTGCCGCCTCGACGGCCGACTGCACGACATCATCGGCATCGAGCGTGAACCGGGTGGGACGACCTGTCGGATGTCGCTCAGTGGTGCGAGCCGGAACGGCTTCGGCGGGCTGCACGGCGGTGTCGCGTTCGACCTGGTGACCGAAGCCGCCGTCGGTGCCGCGGGCGAGTCGTCGCAGCCCGGGGGAGCGCTGCTGCGTTACCTCGCACCGGCCACGGTCGGTCCGTTCCGTGCCGTCCCGACGGCGCACGCACGCGACGACGGCTCGACGTTCGCCATGGTCGAGGTCATCGACGAAGGCCAGGACGACCTGCGCTGCATCGTCGCCGAAGTCCACCTCACCACAGGCTGACGAGACACCGTTCGTCGCTAGAGGATCTGGCTGAGGAAGAGCTTGGTGCGCTCTTCCTGGGGGTTGGTGAAGAAGTGCTCGGGGCTGCCGACCTCGACGATCTCGCCGTCGGCCATGAACACGACGCGGTCGGCGACCTCGCGGGCGAAGCCCATCTCGTGGGTCACACAGATCATCGTCATGCCGTCGTTGGCGAGGTCCTTCATCGTGTCGAGGACCTCTTTCACCATCTCGGGGTCGAGCGCCGACGTCGGCTCGTCGAACAGCACGACCTTCGGCTTCATCGCCAGCGTGCGGGCGATCGCGACACGCTGCTGCTGGCCGCCCGACATCTGACCCGGGTACTTGTTGGCCTGCTGCGGGATCTTGACCCGCTCGAGCAACTCCATCGCCGTGGCCTCGGCCTCGGCCTTCGGGATCTTGCGGACGTTGCGCGGGGCCAGCGTGATGTTCTCCATCACCGTGAGGTGCGGGAACAGGTTGAACGACTGGAAGACCATGCCGGTCTCACGTCGGATCTCCTGGATGTTGCGCACGTCGTCGGAGAGCTCGATGCCGTCGACGACGATCTTGCCTCGATCGTGGCGCTCGAGCCGGTTGATGCATCGGATGAGCGTCGACTTGCCCGAACCCGATGGTCCGATCACGACGACCACTTCCTGCTGACCGACCTTGAGGTCGATGTCTTTCAGTGCGTGGAAGTCGCCGAAGAACTTGTGCATCTTCTCGACTTCGATCATCACCTGACCGGTGCCGCCGGTGATCTCGGTGGCATCGGTGTTGACCGTGGTGGGACTCATGATGGTGCTCCTGATCCGGATCTCAGCGGCTGGTGTCGAGGCGCTTCTCGAGGAGGCGGCTCTCACGGGACATGTTGTACGAGAAGGCCCAGAACCCGAACGCCACGAACAGCAGCGTGACGGGGGCGAGGCCACGCCCCAGGAACTGGGGCTGGTTGTTGGCGATCGTCGATGCGCCGAGGAACTCCAGGACGCCGGCGGCGAACAGCAGCGAGGTGTCCTTGAAGAGCGAGATGAACTGGCCGACCATCGCCGGGATGACGGCACGCAGCGCCTGGGGCAAGACGATGAAGCGCTGCATCGGCCCGGGGGCCAGGCCGAGCGCCTGCGCCGCCTCGGTCTGTCCCTTGGCGACGGCCTGGAGGCCGCCGCGCACGATCTCGGCGATGTAGGCGGCCGAGAAGCCGGCGATCACCACGATCGCGAGCGTGAGCGCGGCCGGTGTCTCCCACGACGGTGGGAGGAAGAACGGCAGGAACACGATCGAGAAGATCAGCAGCGAGAGCAGCGGGACGCCACGGACGAACTCGATGAAGAGCACCGAGGCGGTCTTGACGACGGGCAACTCGGATCGTCGCCCGAGTGCGAGCAGGATGCCGAGCGGTAGCCCGAGCACGATGCCGATCACGGCCGTGAACACGTTCACGTAGAGCCCGCCCCAGTCCTTCCAGCCGTACCCCTCGAACCCGATCGAAGCGATCACGAAGTAGGCGGCCAGTCCGATCACGAGCGGCACGATCCAGCGGACGGCCTCCTGACCGGCGGACGTGGACGGGTCGCCCCGGCGGAACTCGGTGAAGGCCCAGAAGAACAGCACGAGACCGACCACGGCGCCGCCGAACTTCGAGGTGCCGGCGACGACGAGCATCGACGCGATCACGAGCAGTGCGGCGATGAAGCCCGAACGCAGCCGGACCGCGGCCGGGGCGGCCCACCCGACGTACCGGGCGACGATCGCCGTGGCGACCGACGTGACCACCAGGATCATCGGCGAGATCGTCTTGGCGAACGAGGCGAACACGACGAGGGCGAGGATGATCGGCCAGAACCGTCGCAGGAGCCCGAGCAGCGATTGCGGTTCGACGCCGACGCCCTGGAGCTTGGCCTGTTCGAAGCTGGTGCGTGCCCGGGCGCCGCTCGCGAACCCGATCGCGAACATCAGCAGGTAGCCCTGGATCCAGAGCCGCCACAGCTCGTCGTCGGGGAAGCTGCCGATCATGAACACGCGCAGCGTGTCGCGGATGATCGTGAAGTCGGCGTCGATCAGCCAGGTGATCGCGAACCAGCCGACCCACAGCACGATCAGCCCGAACACGATCGTGATGACCGAGTTGAGTGTCGAGTTGAAGAGGTTCTTCTTCACCCACTCGCCCGGCGGCAGGTGCGGGGTCGGTGGGTGGTCCTCGAAGGGGACCTGCGGGTCTTCCCCGCCCATGTGCGTCTCGACGAACTGATCGGCCATGTCAGCGCCCCACGATCTGGAGTCGACGGTTGATGAGGTTGCCGATCAGCGACAGGATCAGCGACAGCAGCAGGTACATCAGCATCAGCAGCAGCGTCAGCTGCGGCGCCGGGAGCGACTGACCGTTCAGGTTCTGGATGATCGACGTCGTCTCGGCGAAGCCGATCGCCAGCGCCAGCGAGGTGTTCTTCGAGAAGTTGAGGAACTGGTTGATCAAGGGCGGGAACGCGATCCGCATCGCCTGCGGCAGGATCACGAAGCGGTACCGCTGGAAGCTCGACAGTGCCAGCGCCTCGGACGCCTCGACCTGCCCCTTGTCGACGGCCTGGATACTGCCGCGGACGATCTCGGCGATGTGGCTCGCCGTGTACAGCACGAGACCGGAGACGAGCGCGGCGTAGGGCATCTGCATCCAGATGCCGCCGGAGAACTCACGGCCGTTCTCGCTCAGGATCGGCTTGGAGAAGTCGGCGGGGCCGCCCAGTGCGACGTAGGCCACGCCGGCGATCACGAGGAAGGTGCCGAGTCCCCACAGGATCCGGTGGTGAGCGGCGCCGGTCTTGACGTGGACGTTGGTGCGCCACACACCGACCAGGACGGCGGCGACCAGGGCGATCAGGATGATCCACCGGAACGCCACGAAGTTGTCGAGTCCGACGACCGACGGGAACCCGAACCGGCCGTTGTTCAGGACGAGCCAGCCGCCGAGTGGCCGCCACGACTCGGTCGCCCTCGGGAACGAGGTGAGGTAGACGCCCGACCAGACGAAGATGATGACGACGAGCGGCGGGATGTTGCGGAAGAACTCGACGTAGGCCGTCGCTGCCTTGCTGAGCAGCCAGTTGGTCGAGAGGCGGGCGATGCCGATCAGGGTGCCGAGCAGCACCGAGAGCGGGATGCCGACGACGATCGCCCGGATCGTGTTCATGAAGCCAGCGACGAGGGCCTCCGACACGGTGTCGGCAGGTGAGAGCGGGTTGTCGGCAATGGTGATGCCGGCGGGTTGGTCGAGGAAGTCGAAGTTGAGTTCGAGGCCGATCCGATCGGTGCGAGTGGTGAAGTTGCCCCACAGGAACCAGCCGACCACGACGACGACGACCGCGAACACGATCTGAGCGATCACGGCGATCACCTTCGTGTCCCGCCACGGCGGCGCGAGCTGGCCGTTCGCCTTGTCGTAGCGGCGCTGGCGGATCATCGCCCAGATCTGGTTGCCCAGTCGGTAGATGACGTAGCCGAGCGTGACGGCGATGCCGGCGCCCAGCAGCCAGAGCAGGCTCATCACCATGTCGGTGGCGTC
>JBPEWX010000806.1:0-3953 GCA_052032235.1 Ilumatobacter sp.
CGTTGCCCGTCGAGCCGGTAGGCGCCTCGGGCGGTGGAGACCGACAACAACGCAGCGTGTTCGGCAGCGAGTCGCCGCTGTTCGAGTTCGTTGGCTCGGATGGCGGCGTCGAGCTCGGCATCGGACAACTCGAGGTTGTTCTCGATGAGCTCGGCGAACATGACCCAATGGTACCGAACATCAGTTTTGTGAACAACCGTTGAGCAGCATATATCACAGTAATGTGTGTGCTCGCACGACCACGTGATGTGGTCCTCGATCGATGCGGCCACGCGACCCCCCGGCGTCGGCGCCGTTCTAGGATCCGACGATGGAGATGGAGCGGGTCGAGACGGCCGACGAGGTCGTCGAACGGCGCACGATCGTGACGGCGCTGCCGCTGAAACGACCGGCCCGAGAGCGACTCGCCGAACTCCTCGACGCCCGGGTGCTCGACGTGCGTGCGCCGTGCGATCACGCCGATCTCGTCCTGACGCCGGCGTGCAGCCCCCAACTCATCGCGGCACTCGGCGAGAAGTACGACGGGGCGCGGGTCGTCGTCGTCGAGCTGGACGACTGGGAGTTCGACATCGAACTCTCCGGGCCCGTCAAGCGCATCCTGCGCAGTGGTGCTGCCGCCTATGTGCTCGCCGACAGCCTCGACGAACTGGCGGCGAAGCTCGCTGCGCCCGGCTCGGCAACCGACGAGTCGACCGAGCAGGACGTGCCGTCGGTGCACGAACTGTCGGCAACGCAGACGGTCGACGATCTGATCTCGGCGTTCCTCCGCGAGTCGGTCGAGTACTCGACCCGCCACGCAGGCGGCAACTGAGCGCGATCAGTCGACGATGGTCGCCGGGTCGGCGTTGCTCCCACAGACCACGACGACCACCCGCTCCCCCGGGCTCGGTACGTAGGCACCCGAGCGGACCGCGGACAGGGCGGCGGCACCACCCGGCTCGACGATCAGGCGGAACTCGTTCCAGAGCTCTCGCTGAGCGTCACGGATGGACGCATCGGCCACCACGACCGCCTCGTCGACGAACTCGCGGATCACCAGCCAGGGCGCCGCACCGACCTGCTTCGCTCCGAGCGAGTCGGCGGCGACGCCGCTCACCGGTACCGGGACCGGCTCGTCGTTCGCCAGCGCTGCGCGCACGCACTGGCTCGACTCGGGTTCGACACACACGACCCGGACCCGATCACGGAACCAAGCGGCCTGGCCGGCGATGAAGCCACCACCACCTGCAGCCACGATGATCGTGTCGATGCCGTCGACCTGTTGCTCCAGCTCCCGCGCCATCGTGCCCTGACCGGCGACGGTGTCGTGGTGGTCGTAGGGGTGGATCTGGATCGCACCGGTCTCCGCACGCCGCTCGTCGGCGGCGGCCTGGGCGTCGTCGTAGTAGCCCTCGATCACGTGGACCGTGGCGCCGAAGCGCTCGATGTTCTGCCGCTTGATGTCGGGCGACGTCGACGGCATGAAGATCTCGGTCGGCACCCCGAGCGAGCCGCCGACGTACGACAGGGCCGCGCCGTGGTTGCCGCCGCTGGCTGCGATCAGACCGGCGTCGGGGAGGTCGGCCTCGCCCAGCACCCGGTTGAAGGCGCCGCGCGTCTTGAACGAGCCGGCGTGCTGCATCAGTTCGAGCTTCAGCGTGAGCGGGCCGTGGGCGACGACCGGTGTGCGACGGGCACGGTCGCCGATCCGCTCGGCGGCTCGTTCGATGTCGTCGGGTGTCACCATCTCGCTCACGTCGGCGATCATCGCAGACCGGCGGCGAACTCCCGAACCAGATCGAGCTGCACCCCCGCCTCGGGTCCGGCACCGGGTCGGCAGCGGGCCACCGTGGCGAGTGCATCGTCGACCGACGAGCCGAGCCGCACCAGCACGCACGCCGCCGTCGTCCCGGCTCGCCCCATCCCCGCTGCGCAATGGACGAGCACCCGCTCCCCCGCCATCAGCCGCGACACGATCGACTCGACCAGCTCACGCATCGCGTCGGCCGTCGGGACGTGCAGATCGTGGATCGGCAGCCACATCGCGCCCGGCGGCGACGAGTCGAGCCATGCGAGGTAGCCGCCGTAGCGGCCGGCGAGTTCGTGTCGCTCGACCAGGCACACCACGGCGTCCCATCGATCCGACTCGTAACGGGTGACCACGGCGTGCTTACCGCACAGCTCGAGCGTGCCGGGCACACGTGCGGGCAACGAAACGGAGTCGACGCCGCCGTCACGCTGGCGATCCGACATCCAATCCAAGCCGTCGCCGACTTCGCCCGACGCCATCAGCGCGTCGACAGCGCGGCGGCGACCGCCGCATGGAGCTCGTCGTGCAGGGCGACGTTCTCCACGCGGTCGGTGACCACCCGCGTCACCGTCGGACCGGACACGGCGAGCCGCTCGCGGAGTTGGTCGAGCGAGTCGACCGTCGCCGCGTCGAGGCCGTGCGCCGACGCGAGCGCGACGAGGTCGGTGTCGTGCGGGGTGCCGAACAGTTGCTCGAACCGCTCGGTCGACAGGGCCGTCGCTTGCGGGAGGAAGTTGAAGATGCCGCCGCCGGCGTTGTCGATCACGACGACCCTGACATCGGCACCACGGTGGCGGAGCGCCAGCAGCGCATTGCTGTCGTGAGCGAAGGCGATGTCGCCGATCAGGACGAACACCGGCCCACCGAGCAGCGCCCGACCGACCGCCGTCGACATCACCCCGTCGATCCCGTTCGCGCCACGGTTGGCGTGCACCCGTGCGGTCACCCCACCGAACCACTCGACGTCGCGGATCGGCATCGACGACGACACGACCAGTTCGCCGTCGACCGACGAGCTCGCCGCCACCGTCGCACGGGCGACGGACGGTTCGGAGAGACCGGTCTCGAGGGCTGCGGCGATTGCGGCCTCGGCCCGGTCGGCGGCGTGCCGCCAGCGCGCCATCCACGGCGTGTTGCCGGCACCGGCGAGCGCCTGCAGGTCGTCGAGCGAACAGAAGGCGGCCACGTTGCGGTCGGGATCGACCACACCCGGCCCACCGACCTGCAGCACCGGCGCGTCGCTGCGGGCGATCCATTGCGACAGCGTCTTCGACGCGGGTGCCCGCCCGACCCGGACGACCACCTCGGGTGCGTGGGCGTCGGCGAACTCGCGGTACCGGAGCATCGACTCGAAGGCGTCGACCGCATTGGCGGCGCCCCGCAGCCCCGAACACGGATCGGCGAGGATCGGCCAGCCCAACCGTTCGGCCAGGGCGGCGACGGCGTCGGGGTCGACCCCGCTGCGTCCACCGGCGACGATCACGCCGCGCTGCCGGTCGTACTCCGTCGCCGGACCGCTCGTGGCCACGCCACGCGGCACGGGCAGCGGCGGCCCGATCGGCTCGGGCAGTTCGCCGACCGTGCCGAGCAACGGCTCACGGAACGGCAGGTTCAGGTGCACCGGCCCGGCGTCGGCGGTCGAGAAGACGCGCTGGGCGAGGGGCCGCCAGCCGGCCGGGTCGGCCTCGTCGGGAACCGGAGCGTCGTGGAACCAGCGCACCGACCGGCCGTACAGCTCGAGCTGATCGATCGTCTGCGGTGCGCCGACGCCCCGCAGCTCGGGTGGGCGGTCGGCGGTGGCGACGATCATCGGCACGTTCGACAGTCCGGCCTCGACGACCGCCGGATGAAAGTTGACGGTGGCCGTCCCGCTGGTGCAGGTCAGGACAGCGGGGACCCCGTCGAGCCCGAGCCCGAGTGCCACGAAGGCAGCGACCCGCTCGTCGTGCACGACGTGTACCTGCAACTCGTCTCGTTCGGCCAGGGCGATCGCCAGCGGCGTCGACCTCGACCCCGGGGCGACGACGGCGTGCCGTACCCCGCACCGGATCCACTCGTCGACCAACGTCGCACAACAGGTGGCGTTCGCATCCCCGATCACGCCGAGCACGATACGGCGCAGATGGGGTCGGATACGTTTCGTCGGTGCCGAAGAAACGTATCC
>JBPEWX010000081.1:0-7631 GCA_052032235.1 Ilumatobacter sp.
CTGACGACGCAACGAATCCGACACCTTTCGTCGGTCAGACGCGAAGAACGGCCCAGAGGGCTTCGACGGCGGAGCGGTCGGTGTTGACGGCGCCGATGCTGACGCGCAGCACGCTGCGACCGTCGAGGACGGTGCGGGTGACGTGGAACTCGCCGGCGGCGTTGATCCGGTCGATCAGCTCGTCGGTCGGTGTGTCGTCGTCGCCGACGACCCGCAGGCAGACGAGGTTGAGCGGGTGCGGGGCGACCAGTTCGAACCGGTCGTCGGCCGCCACCCATGTGGCGAACTCCTGGGCCAGCTCGACGTCGCGGCGGATGCGCCCCTGTGCCGCGCCGACGCCGTCGAGTCTGAGGTTGAACCACAGCTTGAGCGCCCGAAACCGCCGTCCGAGCGGGATCTGCCAGTCGCGGTAGTCGATCGCCGCACCGGTCTCGGCCGCCGCGGACCGGAGGTACTCGGGCAGGATGCTGAGCGCCCCGAGCAGGGCGGCACGATCGGCGGTCCAGAACAGTGAGCAGTCGAAGTTGACGCCCATCCACTTGTGTGCGTTCGTGCAGTAGCTGTCGGCCCGATCGAGCCCCCGATTGACCCACCGCAACTCGGGGTCGAGCGCAGCGACGCCGGCCATCGCGCCGTCGACGTGGAGCCAGACGCCCGACCGAGCGCACACCTCGGCGATCTCGGGCGTCGGGTCGAACGCCAGCGACGAGGTCGACCCGTGCGTCGAACACACGAAGAACGGGATCAATCCGCCCTGGATGTCGGCTTCGATCGCCGCCGCGAGGGCTTCCGGTCGCATCGCGAACTGTTCGTCGTGGGCGATGAGCCGCATCCGGTCCGAGCCGATCCCGGCGATCCGCAGCCCCTTCTCGATCGACGAGTGCGCCTGCGAGGTGGTGTACGCCACGAGCCTCGTGGTGTCGCCGAGCTCGTTCACCGCCCCTGCGGTCGCCTTCCAGCGGGCGGCCAGGATGGCGACCAGCACGGCTTCGCTCGCCGAGCCCTGGATCACACCGCCCCCGCGTTCGCTCGTCGAGCGGAACCGATCGGGGAGGCCGAGCAACTCGTGCATCCAGTCGAGCATCAACGTCTCGATCTCCGTACACGCCGGCGACGTCACCCAGCTCATGCCCTGCACACCCAGACCGGCCGACAACAACTCGCCGAGCACGGACGAGTAGGTCACGTTCGCCGGGAAGTACGCGAACCAGTTCGGGTGCTGCCAGTGCGTGATCGTCGGCAGGACGACCCGATCGATGTCGGCGCGCACCGCGGTCCACGGCTCGGGTGCCGTCGGCGGGTGCTCGGGCAACATCGCTCGAACGTCGCCGGGCACGACCCGGTCGAGCACGGGCCGCCCGTCGACCCCGTGGTCGAGATAGTCGGCGATCAGGTCGATCAGCTCGTAGCCGGCACGTCGGAACTCGTCGGGGGTCACGGCCCGACGGTATCGCTCGGCCGATCAGGTATCGGCAACGGGCCTCGCGCCCGCGGACCTTGGACCCTGTGGGCCGGCGGACCGGCGGCGCACCCTGGACACATGAGCGGTTTCACGTACTCGGTCGTCGCCTCGGCGCTCCATGATCCGGCGTCGATCGGCCGCATCCTGGCACCCGTGGTGATGTCGCTGGAAGAGATCGGGGGCCGCCGAGCGACCAGCGCCGACCTCGAACTCCACACGCCGCACGTCATCGTCGTCGGCACGGGCGGGACCGAGCGAGACACGCTCGACCTGATCGAACGCCGTCACGCCCACGCCCCCTGGGAGCCGGTCGTGCTGGTCGCGCACGAGCGGCAGAACAGTCTCGCCGCCGCGCTCGAGACCCTGGCCGCCGTGCGACGCGCCGGTGTCCCGGGACGGGTCGTGCAGGTCGAGGACCGTGGTGAGCCGGCGACGACGATCACCGACCTGCAAGCCATTCATCACTTCCAACACGCTCGTATCGGTCTGGTCGGTGAGCCGTCCGACTGGCTCGTCGCGAGCGTTCCCGATCGGGTCTCGTTCCGCTCGCGGTGGGGTCTCGAGCTGGTCGACGTGCCCGTCGCCGAAGCGATCGTGCACCACGCCGATGCTCCCGACGTCGACGTCCAGCCCGTCGCCGTCCGCTTCTCGGGCGGCCGGACGCCGACCGCCGAGACGGTGGCGGCGGCGGCGATGCACCCGACGCTGACCCGGTTGATCGACGCCCACCGGCTCGATGCCGTGGCCGTGCGCTGCTTCGACTTCATCACCGAGCTGCAGACGTCCGGCTGCATCGCGCTCGCCCAGCTGAACGACGACGGCATCGTCGCCGGTTGCGAGGGCGACGTGGCGTCGACCGTGGCGATGATGGTGGTGCGGAACGTCCTGGGGATGCCGTCGTGGATCGCCAATCCGGCTCGCATCGACGTCGAGCGCGACGAGTTGCTGCTCGCTCACTGCACCGTTGCTCCGTCGATGGTCGACGATCTCGAGCTCCACACCCACTTCGAGTCGGGTCTGGGGATCGGGCTCCGGGGAACGTTCCCGCCCGGGCCCGTGACCCTGATCCGGCTCGGCGGTGACGCACTCGACCGGGTGTGGTTCTCCGAAGCCGAGGTCGACCACGCCGAGGGCAGACGCGATCTCTGCCGCACCCAGGTCGTGCTACGCGGCGTGGAGCGGATCGGCGATCTGATCGAGGACCCGCTCGGCAATCACGTCGTCATGGTGCGGGGTCATCACCGGGAGCGTCTGGAACACTGGTGGCGTCTGGCGTTCGGGGAGCGCCCGACCGCCGTGCCGACCTGACGATCCGCCAACCGATGAAGCCGAGGCCGGCGACGAGGGCGATCGCGATCGAGTACTGCGCCCATCCGCCGCGCGCCTCGCTCCCACAGTTGGGCTTCGGGACCGACGACAGGCAGTCGCTGAGCGCCCGCTCTTCCGGATAGAACACGTTGAACGTGCTCGGAGGTGGGGTTTCGGGCGGCGCGGGCTCGCCTTGGGCGGCGACGGTGGCGCCGCCGACCAGGCACGCCAGTGACACCAGCAGGATCGAGAACGCGCGCGCCAGCACGAGGACTGTCTACCATCGAAGTCTTGAACACCGACGCCGCGCCCGACACCCCCGCCGCCACGCACGACACGGCCCTCGTGGTCGACTTCGGTGCCCAGTACGCCCAGCTGATCGCACGCCGTGTGCGTGAGCTGAGCGTCTACTCCGAGATCGTGCCGCACCGCATCACCGCCGCCGAGGTCGCTGCGAAGGCACCGTCGGCGATCATCCTCTCCGGTGGACCGGCGAGTGTGAACATCGACGGCACACCGCGCCTCGACCCGGCGATCTACGAACTCGGGATCCCGATCCTCGGTATCTGCTACGGCGCGCAGCTCATCGCCACGCAGCTCGGAGGCACCGTCGGTCGTGGGCTGGCGGGGGAGTACGGGCGCGCTCGCGTGACCCGCACCGCCGAATCGTCGCTCGTGCCCGACGACGTCCCCGACGAGCACGACGTCTGGATGAGTCACTTCGATGCGATCACGGTGGCCCCGCCCGGATTCACCCCGACTGCGAGCACCAAGGACGCTCCGGTCGCCGTGCTCGAGAACGACACCCGCCGGATCTGGGGCGTGCAGTATCACCCCGAGGTGGTGCACTCACCGCACGGCATGCGGGTGATGGAGCGCTTCCTGCACGACCTCGCGGGCTGCCACACGAGCTGGAGCATGGCGTCGGTGATCGACGAACAGGTCGCTGCGATCCGCCATCGCGTCGGCGATGCACGTGTCATCTGCGGCCTGTCCGGCGGTGTCGACTCGTCGGTCGCAGCGGCGCTGGTGCACAAGGCGATCGGGTCGCAGCTGACCTGCATCTACGTCGACACCGGACTCATGCGCAAGGGCGAGAGCGAGCAGGTCGTCGAGACCTTCCGACGCAACCTCGGCATCGAGCTGATCCACGCCGACGAAGGTCAACGGTTCTTCGACGCCCTTGCCGGCGTCACCGAACCCGAGGCGAAGCGCAAGGCCATCGGTGAGCAGTTCATCCGGGTGTTCGAACGCCACACCGGTGGTGTGTCCGACGCCCAGTTCCTGGTGCAGGGCACCTTGTACCCCGACCTGATCGAGAGCGGCGGCACCGACGGCACGGCGTCGGTCATCAAGAGTCACCACAACGTCGGTGGACTGCCCGACGACATGGAACTCGAGCTCATCGAGCCGTTGCGCGACCTGTTCAAGGACGAAGTGCGAGCGCTCGGCACCGAGCTGGGGTTGCCCGACGAGATGGTGTGGCGTCAGCCGTTCCCGGGCCCCGGGCTCGGCGTGCGCATCATCGGCGAAGTCACGCCCGAGCGGGTCGCGCTGCTGCAGGACGCCGACGCCATCGTGCGCGAAGAACTCGCGCGCGCCGGTCTCGAGCGAGCGATCTGGCAGTCGTACGCGGCGCTGCTGGCCGACGTGCGCTCGGTCGGCGTGATGGGTGACGAGCGCACCTACGGACACCCGATCGTGATCCGAGCCGTGACCAGCGACGACGCGATGACCGCCGACTGGGCGCGCATCCCGTACGACGTGCTGGAGACGATGTCGCAGCGCATCATCAACGAGGTCACCGGGGTCAACCGGGTGGTGTACGACATCACCTCGAAGCCGCCCGGGACGATCGAATGGGAGTGAGTGCACCGGCCGCGACCCGGCCCCCGGCGTGACACACGTCGCCCCGCCCGATCACCCGACGTGACGCCCGGATCACGGCGTCTCGCAATACACTCGCCGTATTCGCAACGCGTTCGTAATACTCGTTACACTCTCTCGCTGTCCCGTATGAAGATTCGCCGCCACCTTTCCCGCACTGCCATCGCCGCCGCCACGATCCTGCTGGTCGCCCCCGCCGCGTTCCCCGAAGTCGCCTCTGCCGCCGTCGGCGAGGCCGAAGCCGAGGTGCAGCGCATCGTCGACGAGCTCGAGCGGCTCCAGACCCAGGCCGACATCCTGGCCGAGGACTACGCCGAGGCAGTCGATCAGAAGGGGCAGCTCGACGTCGAGGTGGCCGAGGCCGAGCAGCGGGTCGCCGCGAAGCAGGCCGAGCTGAACGAACTGCGCGGCGACTTGTCCGAGGTGGCGATCCGCTCGTTCACCGGTTCGGGTGCCGACGTGCTCGGACCCCTGTTCTCGAGCCCGACCCAGTACGGCGAAGGCCTCCAGCGCGATCAGTACAGCCGTGTGGCGCTGTCGGTGGGCACGACCACGACCGACGACCTCGACGAACTGATCGCCGACCTCGACCAGGAGAAGGCCGATCTCGAGTCGAAGCGCGCTCAGGTCGAGGCGCTCACCAAGACGATCGCCGAGAAGCAGGAACAGACCGAACAGCTGACGGCGCAGTACGTCGATGCGCGAGTCGACGCCGAAGCCCGTCTCGGCGAGGAGATCCGCAAGGAAGAGGAGCGTCGCGCTGCCGAGGCCTACGCCGCCCTCCAAGCCGAGCTCGCCGCCCAGCAGCAAGCTGCCACCAACAGCAACTCCGGCGGTGGCGGGACGAGCAACTCGGGTGGCTCCGGCAACGCCGGGTCCGACTCGAACAGCGGCGGCTCGACCGACTCCGGCTCGAGCAACTCGGGTGGATCGGGCAGCAGCTCCGGCGGTTCCGGGAGCAGCGGCGGCTCGAGCGGTTCGTCCGGCGGCGGCGCCAGTGCCCCGGCCGTGTCCGGACTCGCCGGCATCGCCGTGCAGGCCGCCTATGGCCAGCTCGGTGTGCCGTACCGCTACGCCACGAGCCTCCCCGGCGTCTCGTTCGACTGCTCGGGTCTGACGCACTATGCGTGGGGCCAGGCCGGTGTGTATCTGCCCCGGAACTCTCGGGCGCAGGCGGCGGCGACACCCCGCGTGTCGCCCGCAGCGGCTCAGCCCGGCGACCTGATCTTCTACTACTCGCCGATCAGCCACGTGGGCATCTACGTCGGCGGCGGGCAGCTGGTCCACGCCCCGAACTCGGGCACCGTGGTCAAGGTGGCGAGTGTGAGCTGGAACAAGGTCACCGCCGTCGGCCGCCCCGGCTGACCGCGACGCCGACCCCACGATCTCACCTCCGGGCGCCGGGTTCGCTACCGTCGCCGCCGTGCAGGGCATCAACCACGACCGTGTCTCCGCTTGGCTCGCCGATCACATCGACGGCGCCGAGCCCCCGTTCGAGTTCTCGCTGATCACCGGCGGTCGGTCGAACCTCACCTTCGCCGTCGTCGACGGCAACGGGCGTCGTTTCGTCCTGCGTCGACCACCGACCGGCCACGTGCTCGCTACGGCCCACGACATGGCGCGCGAGCACCGCATCATCTCTGCCGTCGGCAAGTCCGGCGTTCCCGTGCCGACGACGCTCGGCCTGTGCACCGACGAGTCGGTCAACGACGCTCCGTTCTACGTCATGGACTACGTCGAGGGTGAGGTGCTCGACTCGCCGGACAAGGCCGATCTGCTGCCGATCGAGTTGCGGGAGCCGGCGAGCCACCACCTGATCGACGTACTGGCCGACCTGCACGCCGTCGACATCGACGAGATCGGTCTCGGCGACCTGGCGCGGCGTGAGGGCTACATCGAACGTCAGCTCAAGCGCTGGTCGACCCAGTGGGCGAACTCGAAGACCCGCGACCTGCCGGTCGTCGACGAGGTCGCGACACGACTCGCCGCAGCGGTGCCGGAGCAACAGAGCGTGTCGATCGCCCACGGCGACTACCGATTCGGCAACTGTCTGGTCGACACCGCTGCGGGCCGCATCGCCGCCGTGCTCGACTGGGAACTCTGCACGCTCGGTGATCCGCTCGCCGACGTCGGGTATCTCGGTGTCTATTGGGTGAAAGGCGACGGCGAGGGGCGTCACAACGATCCGTCGAGCGCTCCCGGGTTTCCCGCCTACGAAGACCTCGTCGCCCGCTACGCCGAGCGGACCGGACGCGATGTCTCCCGGATCGACTACTACGTGGCGTTCTCGCACTGGCGTCTGGCCGTGATCAGCGAGGGGGTCTACGCCCGGTATCTGCACGGAGCGATGGGCGACCAGGCCGACGAGACCGCGCTGGAGCTGTTCAAGGTCGCCACCGAGGACCTGGCCACGAAGGCGCGCGACGCGCTCGAACGTCTCGACAACTGATCGGGTTGCATCTCCATGGGGTACCCCCGTAGGGTATCTGCATGGCGAATCCCGGGTACCACGACGACAAGGCGAAGATCCTCGCTCGGCTCAAGCGCGTCGAAGGACAGGTGCGCGGCCTCCAACGGATGGTCGAGAGCGACACCTACTGCATCGACGTCCTGACCCAGGTCTCAGCGGCGACTCGTGCACTGCAGTCGGTCGCCGTCGAACTCGTCGACGATCACCTGCGCCACTGCGTGACGAACGCCGTCCAATCGGACGACCCGGGCGAAGCCGACCGCATCATCAGCGAAGCCACCAACGCCATCGAAAGGCTGGTCAAGTCATGAGCTCCACCCTCACCCTCAACGTCCCCGGCATGACGTGCGGCCACTGCGAGGCAGCCGTCAAGAACGAGGTCGGACACGTCGTCGGCGTCACCGCCGTCGAGGTCGACCTCGACACCAAGGACGTCACCGTCACCGGGACCGATCTCGACCGCGACGCGATCGTCGCAGCGATCGATGAAGCCGGCTACGACGT
>JBPEWX010000082.1:0-6655 GCA_052032235.1 Ilumatobacter sp.
CCCAACTGGGCGACGTCACCGTTGACGGTCACCCGACCTTCGGCGATCAGCTCCTCGCAGCTCCGGCGGCTCCCCCAACCGGTGGACGCGAGCACCTTCTGGAGGCGCTCCCCCGTCGGGAGCTGCTTGCGCTGCTCGGCCCACTGTTCCCACAGCGGCGCCTCGGGCTCGTCGGGATCAGTCGGCGGTGTCATCGTCGGATGGTGGCGCTGCGCCGGCCTGGTCGGACTCGTCGACCTGATCGTCGACCTGGGCGTGATCGGACTCGGCGGCGCGGTCGGTCGCCGCCGCGTCGAGGTCGGGCAGGTCGACCGGCGACACCCGCAGGCCGTGCTCGAGCGCTTCGACGACGTCGGCGTCGGGGATGAACTCGGCGATCGGGGGCAGGTCGTCGAGGGTGTCGAGGCCCAACTTCTCGAGGAACATCGCTGTCGTCCCGAACAGCACCGCCTGGCCCGGGCCGTCGTCGCGACCGACCTCGTCGATGTAGCCGCGTGCCTGGAGGGTTCGGATCACACCGTCGGGGTCGACGCCGCGGATCGACGCCACCTGCGCCCGCGAGATCGGCTGCTTGTAGGCGATGATCGCCAACGTCTCGAGCGCGGCGCCCGACAGTCGGGCCTTCTGGTCGTGCAGCACGAACCGCTCGACGTACGGCGTCTGGTCGGGGTGGGTTTGGTACCGGAACCCGCCGGCGACCCGACGCAGCTCGAAACCTCGTCCCTGTTCGACGTACTCGGCGGCGAGTTCCTCGCACCACTGCTCGACGAGCGCGATCGGTTGCTCCAGCAGCTGCGCCAACAGATCGGTCGGCACCGGGTCGTGGCTGACGATGATGACCGCCTCGATGGCGCGTTTGAACGATGCGATCTGTTCCTCGACGGGCACGAGTTCGTCGGACATGCGGACAGTTCTACCTGCTGGATGACGGCGCCGTCAGCGGCACGCCGGATTCAGCCGTCGTAGGCGTCGATCAGGATCGCCTCGGCCGAGGCGTCGGCGGGGGCGGACCAGATGACCTCGATGTCGCCGAACCGGTCGGGTTGGTCGACGTCGACGTAGCCCTGCTTGAACAGCTCGAGCACGGCGAGGAACCGCACGATGACCTCGATCCGGTCGGCGAGGTCGGCGGTGAGGCGGCGGAACGAGATGCGACCCGCTCTCGGCAGCTCGTCGATGAGCTCGGCGACGGCGTCGGCCACCGTGACCTTGATCGGGTTGACGTGGAACAGGTCGACGATCGGTTCGGGCCGCGGCGTGAGCGCCCGGATCGCCGCACTCTGGAAGCGGCGGAGGCTCGTGCCTTCGAGCAGGTCGGGCATGAGACCGGCGAAGCGTTCGTCGGGCCCGACGGTGCGGGGGAACGACAGATCGGCCTCGTCGGCGAGCCCGCTGAACACCTGGGCCACGTCTTTGAACGTCTTGCACTCGATCAGACGGGCGAGCAGCAGATCGCGCTCTTCCCACAAGGCGAGTTCCTCGTCGAGGTCGACGTCGCCGGATCCCGGGAGGAGACGACGCGTCTTGAGCTCGACCAGCGTCGCTGCGATGAGCAGGAACTCGGTCGCCACGTTGAGGTCGAGCGCCTGCATCTGTTCGATCTCGTGCAGGTAGGCGTCGACGATGCGCGAGAGGTTCACCTCGTACAGATCGACCTGCTCCTTCAGGATCAGCTGGAGCAGGAGATCGAACGGGCCGTCGTAGACGGGGGTGTTCACGTCGATCGCCATGGCCGCACAGCTTACACCGTCGAAATCACATCCATGTAACGACCCCGGTCGGGCCGCCGGGCTCAGTCGCCCGACCGGCGAGCCCGGTGCGCCGCCGTGTGGGTCCGGCTCGCACAGCGGGGATCGGTGCAGAACCGCCGGGAGTGGTTCTTCGTGGTGTCGTGGAAGACGCGGTCGCAGTCGTCGGCGGCACAGCGCCCGAACCGCTCGGTGCCGTGATCGCAGAGGGTCTGTGCGAGGGCCATCAGCAGGTCGACGGCGACCTGATGGGCGAACGGGGTGCTCGGGCCGGTCCAGTGGATGTGGAGCGCGAAGCCGTCGTGCGCACTCAACGAGGGCGCGATCGCGGCCGCCTCGAGTTGGGCGTTGATGCCCTCGACCGCCGTGGCCAGATCGATGTCGGGGAGCGACCGAACGAGGCGTCCGACCGACACCAGTCGATCGGCGAAGGCGCCGAGTTCGGCGTCCGTCGCTCCCCGAGCGCGCAGGAACTCGTACTCGACGAGCACGGCGCGGAGCCGCTCCGGTGCGTCGAGTGGCTCGTGATCCGGCAGCGGCTCGCCGGCGACGATGTTCGCCAGCTCCACCGCTGCATCGACGGTCAGTCGGATCTCGTCGTCGATCGAGTTGGCCCGCACGTGCATACGCCCATCGTACCGAGTCGACGGGAGACGTCCGTCACAGTGTGTAAGGGTCTATACGGCTTATGCTCCACACAATGTCCACCCAGCTCCTCACCCTCGTCGTCGTGGCCGCCAACGTCGTGGGCGCCACGATGGCGATCCCGCAGGCTCGAAAGGTCCTGCGCAGCCGTCGTGTCGACGGGGTCTCCCCGGTGTGGGCCGCCGTCTCGGCGGCGGTGAACGCAGCCTGGGTCCCGTACGGCCTGGCCATCGGCGACGTCGGCATCATCCCGGTCAGCGTCGTCTCGGTCATGGCGTATCTGACGATTGCCGTCGGGATCTGCCGGTTCGGCGACGCTCCGGTCTCGCGTCTCGTCGCCCGCATGGGTGCGAGCGCCGCGGGCATCCTGGTCGTCCCGGCCGCCGTGCTCGCACTCCAGGGATGGGCAGCGGCCGGCGTCGCACTCGGCCTGCTCTACGGGGTCCAGCTGACACCGGCGGTCGTCGCCGTGTACCGCACCGCCGACGTCAGCGGCGTCTCGGTCGCCACATGGGTCATCGCCTTCACCGAAGCCGCCCTGTGGGGCGTGTACGGACTCGGCCGTGCGGACGCAGGCCTGCTGAGCCTCGCCGCCAGCGGGATGTTCATGGCGTCGCTCGTCCTCGCCCGTCTGGTCGTCCGTCGTCCCCGACGCGACCGGACGACCGACATCGCCGTCGGCGGCCTCGGGCTCTCCCCCGCCTGACCGCTCCCGGAAACCGCAGCGGCGACCGGCCGGCCCGGCAGATAGCCTCGCTCGCCGTGACTCGCGTGCTCTCCTGTATCCAACCGACCGGCGTCGTCCACCTGGGCAACTACCTGGGGGCGCTGCGCAACTGGGTACGCGACCAGCACGACAAGGACGTCTTCCACGGCATCGTCGATCTGCACGCCCTCACGATCGCCGAGGAGCCCGGCGTCGTCGGTGACGCCACCCTCGAACTGGCGGCGATCCTGTTCGCCATCGGGCTCGATCCCGACGCCGCGACCGTGTTCGTCCAGAGCCACGTCCCGGAGCACTCCCAGCTCGCCTGGGTGATGGAGTGCACCGTCTCGTTCGGCGAGCTGTCGCGCATGACGCAGTTCAAGGACAAGTCGGCCAAGCGCGAAGGCAAGTTCATCTCGGCCGGCCTGTTCACGTACCCCGCGCTCCAGGCTGCCGACATCTTGTTGTACGACACCAACGAGGTGCCGGTCGGCGACGATCAGCGGCAACACAT
Organism: Ilumatobacter sp.; assembly: GCA_052032235.1. Taxonomy (GTDB): domain Bacteria; phylum Actinomycetota; class Acidimicrobiia; order Acidimicrobiales; family Ilumatobacteraceae; genus Ilumatobacter. The sequence continues at coordinate 3,614 of JBPEWX010000082.1, forward strand.
CGAGATCACCCGCGACATCGCCCTGCGCTTCAACCATCGCTTCGGTGACACGTTCGTGATCCCCGACGCCGTGGTGCCCGCCGCCGGGGCCCGCGTGATGGACCTGCAGGACCCGACGTCGAAGATGTCGAAGTCGGCCAGCACCGAGGCCGGCTGCGTGATGATGCTCGACGACCCGACGTCGATCATGAAGAAGTTCAAGCGCGCCGTCACCGACTCCGACAGCGAGGTCCGCTACGACGTCGCCGAGAAGCCGGGCGTGTCGAGCCTGCTCGACATCCTCGCCGCGGCGACCGGGCGCACGCCGCAGGAAGCCGCCGAGGGCTACACCCAGTACGGCCCGCTCAAGGTCGACACCGGCGAGGCGGTCGTCGCACTGCTCGAGCCGATCCAGGAGCGCTATCGCGAGCTGATCGCCGACAAGGGCGAGCTCGCCCGCCTGCTCTCGATCGGCTCCGAGAAGGCCCGGGCGGTGTCGTCGGCCACGCTGAACCGCGTGTACGACAACATCGGTCTCGTGCGGCCCTGACCCGTCGCCCGTGGCCGAAGCGACCGACGCCGACGGTGACGAGGCGGCGTCGCGCAAGGCGCTGAACCGCCGCATCGTCTCGCTCGCCATCCCGGCGCTCGGTTCGCTCGCGGTCGAACCGGTCTACGTCCTCGTCGACACCGCCATCGTCGGCCGCCTCGGGACCGAACAGCTGGCCGGTCTGGCCATCGCCGCGACGGTGCTGTCGTTCGTGTTCGCCGGGGCCAACTTCCTGACGTACGGCACCACCGAACGGGTCGCTCGGCGGCTCGGCGCCGGTGACACCACGGGGGCCGGGAACGTCGGCGTGCAGGCGCTGTGGTTGGGCGTGCTGTGCGGTGTCCCGCTCGCCGTCGTGCTCGCCGTGTTCGCCGAACCGGTCGCCCAACTGCTCGGCGCCGGCGACGACGTGCTCGAGCACGCCACCACGTACCTCTCGTGGAGCGCGATCGGGGTGCCGTTCTTCCTCGTCACCCTCGCGGCGCAGGGCGTCTTCCGTGGCGAGTCCGACTACATCACGCCGCTCTGGATCCTGCTCGGCGCGAACGTCGCGAACCTGGTGATCGAGCTGGTGCTGGTGTTCGGACTCGACATGGGCGTAGCCGGATCGGCCCTGTCGACCGTCATCGCGCAGGTGAGCGCCGCGCTGGTCTTCCTCTGGATCCTGCGTCCGCGGGTGAGGGCGGCGGCGGTGCGCCGCCCGAGCCGGAGCGGCATGGCCCCGCTGATGTCGGCCGGCAAGCACCTCCTGCTGCGCGTCGGTTCGATGCTGGCGGTGTTCGCCGGAGCGACGACGATTGCCGCCCGGATCGACGACGAGACCCTCGCCGCACACCAGATCGTGAACAGCATGTTCATCTTCCTGGCGCTCGTCCTCGATGCGTTCGCCGTGCCTGCCCACACCCTCGTCGCCGAGGAGGAGGGACGTGGCGACCTGGCCGGAGCGCGCTTCGTGGCCCGACGGTCGGTGACCCTCTCGATGATCGTCGGGGTCGGCCTCGGCGTCCTGATCGCCGCCCTGTCGCCGCTGATTCCTCGAGTGTTCAGCGACGACGCCGACGTGACGAGCACGGCGACCGTCGGCCTGCTGTGGCTGGCGGTGATGATGATCCCCGGCGCCGTTGCGTTCGCCCACGACGGGATCCTCATCGGTGCCGGCGACTACCGGTTCCTCGGTCTCGCAGCACTCGGCTACCTGGTCGCGGTCACGCCCATCGCCGTGTTCACCCTGCTGACACCGTCACTCGGGATCAGCGGCATCTGGGGCGGCCTGCTGGTGTGGATGATCCTGCGAGCCGTCGTGAACGACCGCCGCACCCGCCACGTCCTCGCCTCGCCTGCCTGAGTCAGGCGTGGTCGCAGGCGTGGAGGGTCTCGAACGCCGGGCCTCGCTCGGCGATCAGGTCGACCGTTTCGGGCTCGCTGCCGGCCGCTTCGGCGAGTTCGGAGCCGATCCGTTCGTGATCCTGATAGCAGCGGAACCGTTCGGTTCGACCGCCGACGATCGACGCCGCCACGCGACCCCACGTGCCGAGCCCGCACTGGATCTTGCCGACGTCGTGGAGGAGGGCACCGGCGATCTCGGCCCGCGTCGCGTCGGGCCTGGCCGCGACGAAACGTCGTGCGACGGTGGCCGAGTGTCGCCGGTCCTGGTTCGACATCCGGTGCCAGAGCTGTTGCTCGCCGGGGAGCAGCTGGGTGAGTGCCCACGCCTCCTCGGCCGGCTCCGGCGGCTTCGACGACAGCGATCCGAAGAAACGCATCGCGAGATGGTGCGGGTGCGTCAGGAGATGGATCGGCTTGCTCACGCCGTCCTCCGTGCGGTCGCCCGCGGATGGGCCGCGCGGTAGACGTCCCAGAGGCGCTCTTGGCTGACCCGGGTGTACACCTGCGTCGTCGAGATCGAGGCGTGGCCCAACATCTCCTGCACGATACGCAGGTCGGCGCCGTGGTCGAGCAGGTGGGTCGCGCACGAGTGCCGCAGGACATGGGGCGACAATTCCGAGTCGATGCCCGCACGCTGTCCGTACTTCTTGATGATCAGCCACACCCCCTGGCGACTGAGGCGACCACCCCGCTGGTTGAGGAACACCGCTTCGGCGTCGCCGCGCCGTTTCCACTGTGCCGGCACCAGCGCAGCCCGACCCGACTTCGAGAACCAGTCGTCGAGCGCCCTGCCGGCCGCTCCCCCGTACGGGACGAGCCGCTCCTTGCTCCCCTTGCCGTACAGACGGACCATGCGATGGTCGAAGTCGACGTCGCCGAGCGACAGCCCGACCACCTCGGCGACGCGGGCGCCGGTCGCATAGAGCAGCTCGAGGAGCGCCCGGTCGCGTCGGGCGAGCGGGTCGTTGCCCACCACGGCGTCGAGCAGGCTCGTCACCTCGACCTCCGTCAACGGCTTCGGGATGCCCGACGGCGTCCGCACACCGTCGAGCCGGCCGGTCGGGTCGTCGGCACGGTGTCGCTCCGTCACCATGAACCGATGGAACGACCGGATGGCGGCGAGTCGG
>JBPEWX010000083.1:0-6347 GCA_052032235.1 Ilumatobacter sp.
CGCCCCGTGAACATTCACATCAGCTGCAGCCGCTGGTGCTGCCGCAGCTGGGGCAGGCGTGGCAGCTGCCGGCGCGCACCATGTGGACGCCGCACTGCATGCACATCGGGGCGTCGATCGCCTTCGACGACGTCACGATGCCGCGAGCCGGGGTGTTGTCTTCGACCGTCGGGGCGATCGCGCCCGACTCGAGACCGGCGACCAGCTCGTCGACCGACGGGATGCTCGCCGGGTCGGGGACGATGTCGGAACCGTTGGTGGTCTCGGTGACCGCCTCCTCGACGCCCGGCAGCGTCGGCTGGGTGCGCTCCTCGATCGTGAAGATGCCGAGCTCGGCACGCTCCTCGTAGCTCATGTACTCGAGCGCCATGCGACGGAACAGGTAGTCGACGATCGACCCGGCGAAGCGGACGTCGGGGTCGTCGGTCATGCCGGCCGGCTCGAACTTCATGTTCGTGAACGCCTCGACGTAGGCACGCAGCGGCACGCCGTACTGCAGACCGTGGCTGATCGACTTGGCGAGCGCGTCCATGATGCCCGACAGGGTCGACCCCTGCTTCGACACCGTGAGCCACACCTCACCGGGCTGGCCGTTCTCGTACTCGCCGATCGTGGCGAAGCCCTTGAGGTCGGCGACCCGGAACTCGAACGTCTTCGACGAGCGGGTGCGGGGCAGCTTCTGGCGGATCGGCTTGTGGACGATCTTCTCGACGATCTTCTCGACGACCTCGGTGGCCGCTTCGACCGTTGCCTCGTCGTCGATCTTGGCGCCCTCCTTCTTGGCGGTGGAGAGCGGCTGGGCGACCTTGCAGTTGTCGCGGTAGATGGCGACGGCCTTGAGGCCGAGCTCCCACGACAGCTGGTGCAGCGCCTCGACGTCTTCGACCGACGCCTCCTCGGGCATGTTGACCGTCTTCGAGATGGCGCCCGACAGGAACGGCTGCACCGCACCCATCATCCGGACGTGGCCCTCGTAGTGGATCGTGTTGTCACCCATCGAACAGGCGAAGATGGCGACGTGCTCCTCGGCGAGGTGCGGGGCGCCGAGGATCGACTTGTTCTCGTCGATGTAGGCGATGATCTCGTCGACCTGCTGGGCGTCGTAGCCGAGGCGACGCAGCGCACGCGGGATCGTCTGGTTGACGATCTGCATCGTGCCGCCACCGACCAGCTTCTTCATCTTGACGAGACCGAGGTCGGGCTCGATGCCGGTCGTGTCACAGTCCATCATCAGGCCGATGGTGCCGGTCGGGGCGAGCACCGACGCCTGGCTGTTGCGGACGCCGAACTCCTGACCGTCACGGACGGCGTTCTCCCACGCCCGCTGACCGGCCGACAGCAGCTCGTCGGGGACGACCTGGTCGTTCTCGATCTGGTAGCTGGCGTCGCGGTGCATACCGAGCACGCGGAGCATGTGCTCCTCGTTGTCGGCGAAGCCCTCGAACGGGCCGAGGCGGGCAGCGGTCTTGGCCGAGGTGGCGTAGGCGTGGCCCGTCATCAGCGAGGTGAGCGCAGCGGCCCACGACCGACCCTCGGGCGAGTCGTAGGCGTGGCCGAGCGCCATCAGGAGCGCACCGAGGTTGGCGTAGCCGATGCCGAGCTGGCGGAACTTGCGGCTGGTCTCGCCGATCGGCTCGGTCGGGTAGTCGGCACGGCCGACCAGGATCTCCTGGGCGGTGAAGATCATCTCGATCGTGTGCATGTAGGCGTCGACGTCGAACGTGCCGTCCTCGTCGAGGTACTTGAGCAGGTTGATCGAGGCCAGGTTGCACGCCGAGTTGTCGAGGTGCATGTACTCCGAGCACGGGTTCGAGCCGTTGATGCGGCCCGTGGTGTGGGCGGTGTGCCACTTGTTGATCGTGGTGTCGAACTGGAGGCCGGGGTCGGCGCACTCCCACGACGCCTGGGCGATCTGGCGCCACAGGTCGCGGGCCCGGATCGTCTTGACGACCTCGCCGGTGGTGACGGCCTTGAGGCCCCAGTCGGCGTCTTCGACGACGGCCTGCATGAACTCGTCGGTGACGCGCACCGAGTTGTTGGCGTTCTGGTACTGGATCGAGAACGAGTCGGCGCCGTCGAGGTCCATGTCGAAGCCGGCGTCACGCAGGACACGCGCCTTGCGCTCCTCTTTGACCTTGCACCAGATGAACTCTTCGACGTCGGGGTGCTCGACGTCGAGGATGACCATCTTGGCGGCGCGGCGGGTCTTGCCGCCCGACTTGATCGTGCCCGCCGAGGCGTCGGCGCCGCGCATGAAGCTCACGGGGCCGGAGGCGGTGCCACCGCCGTCGAGCGGCTCGACCGACGAGCGGATCTTGGACAGGTTGACGCCGGAGCCCGAGCCACCCTTGAAGATGACCCCTTCCTCGCGGTACCAGTTGAGGATCGAGCTCATCTTGTCGTCGACCGACAGGATGAAGCACGCGCTGGCCTGCTGCGGGACGTCTTTCACACCGATGTTGAACCACACCGGGCTGTTGAACGCCGCACGCTGGGTGACGAGGATGAACTTCAGCTCGTCGCTGAACGCCTGCGCCTCGTCGGGATCGGCGAAGTAGCCGCCCTCGCGACCCCAGGCCGTGATCGTGTCGACGACGCGGTCGACGACCTGCTTGAGCGACGACTCGCGCTCCGGCGTGCCGGGCGTGCCACGGAAGTACTTCTGGGACACGATGTTGGTCGCGTTGACCGACCACGTCGTGGGGAACTCGACACCGAGCTGCTCGAAGGCGACCGAGCCGTCCTTCCAGTTGGTGATGCGAGCGTCACGCAGCTCCCACACGACCTCGTCGTACGGGTCGACGCCCGGCGAGGTGAACAGCCGATTGAGACCGATCCGACCGTTGGCGGCCTGTCGTTCCGGTGCGAGAGACATGTGTGATCCTTCCGTCTGGGTGCGGGCCGGTGCTGCGTGTTCCCCCGGCCGGCAACCGGGGGTGTCCGCCGTGCCGACCGGCCCACCAGTCGGCACAACTTCGTTTGTCGGGGCACAACATCTTGTTGGGAAGACCCCGTTCCTGCTCGCTGAACCACAACTGCTTGTGCCTGTCGCGGGCAGGGCTCGGTATTACACCACTGTAGTTACGAGAGTGTCAACGCTTGGCTCGCACTCGCGCGAAACAAGTCCCTGACCAGCCGCGACGCGCCGCTTCGCGATCGCATCGCGGGCCGAAGCAATCCCGCGCCGATCCGGCGTCGTCCGGCGTCGCCCACCACGTGGTGGACGACTCGAACCAGGTCGTTCCGGAGGGTGATGCGACACGCAGGTTCAGGATCGTGGCCAACCCCATGCACACGGCTCGTCCGACCCCAACTCGGCCAACCTCCGAACCGTGCGGCTTCGTCATCCGCGCATCGCACCACCACCGGCACGAGGGGCAACCCTACGGGTGTCCCGTTGTGGAACGGAAGGGGACAACGGTGTGAATTGCCGGTTCTTCCTGTGCACACCACTGTGGACGACGCCGGGTTGTCCACAGCCGCCTGGCGACGCCCGCGCCCGTTCGGCCCGCCACCACCGAACGCGTTCGCAGGTTTGCGTCCGGTGCGGAGTGGCAAGATTCGGACGTGCCTTCCGATGCGCCGGCGCTGCGCCGCCTCTCCCCCGCCCCCACCGGCCCGACCACGATCGCCGCCGAGTACGGCGTCGATCGCCCCCGGCCCGACCACCGACCCTGGGTCAATCTGTGCATGGTCGCGAGCGTCGACGGATCGATCGCCCTCGACGGGGCATCCGGCGGACTCGGCAACGCCAACGACCGCGCCGTGCTCTCGACCATGCGCCGCGTGGCCGACGTCGTGATCGTCGGTGCCGCCACCGCGGCCGGCGAGGGCTACGGCCCGCCCAAACGCGACGGCCTCCGGATCGGGGTGGTGACCAACAGCGGCCGGATCGACGCGTCGTCGGCGCTGTTCACGTCCGGAGCCGGTTTCGTGATCACCAACGAGCGAGCCGACATCCCGGCCGGGGTCGACACCCTCCGGGCCGGGATCGACGAGGTCGACCTCGTCGAGGCGATCACGCGACTCCCGCATCACGTGCCCGGCGTCGCCCACGTCCAGGCCGAGGGCGGGCCCACCCTGAACGGCGCACTCACCGCTGCCGACCTGGTCGACGAGATCTGCCTGACGGTCTCACCACACGTCGTGGGCGGCGATGCGGCCCGCCTGACGTCGGGGGCGCCCGAACGTGGGCGCCGGTTCGAGCCGGCTCACGTGCTGCTCGACGACGAGGGCTACCTCTTCACCCGTTGGGTCCGCCGACGCAGCTGACCCCGAACGAGGCGTCAGGAGAGCTTCTTGAGGAACTCGAGTTCGCTCTGGAAGTCGGCGGCCGCGTCGAAGTTCTTGTACACCGACGCGAACCGGAGATAGGCGACCTCGTCGAGCAACCGGAGCCGCTCGAGCACGGCGAGGCCGATCCGACTGCTGGTGACCTCACCCCCGTCGAGACGCAGCTCGTCTTCGACCGCACTCGCCAACTCGGCGATCGCGGCGTCGTCGACGTGACGGCCCTTCGTGGCCGAGCGCAATCCGTGCACGATCTTGTCGCGGTCGAACGGCTGGGTCGTCCCGTCCGACTTGGTGACGACGAGGGGCAATTCCTCGACCCGTTCGTAGGTGGTGAACCGATAACTGCACCCGAGGCACTGCCGACGACGACGAATCGCCGCGCCCTCGGCGGCGAGACGCGAGTCGACGACCTTGGTGTCGTCGGCGTGGCACGAGGGACAATGCACCCGGTCGAGGCTACTGCGCGGACGGTGGGGTCACCTCGTGGGAACGTCGGACGACCCCGGCGCCCGGTTCAGGCGTCGCTCAGGGCAGGACGACCGCTTGACCGACCTGGATGGTCGCACCGCCGTTGAGGGCGACCAACTTGTCGACGTAGCGGACGAGGGAGACCTCGCCGCGATGCTGCTGCGCGATCGTCCACAACGAGTCGCCCCGCTGCGCGATGACCGTGCTTCGTGCCGGCTGGCTCACGGCGGCGGAGGCAGGTACGCCGCCGGAGCCGGCCAGCACGTCGTACGTCGTGACAGCGCCCACCGCGACGAACGCGGCCAGGGCGGTTCCGACGACGGCTCGGCGCCGCCGATACGTGGCCTCGCTCACCCGACGCCGAGCAGGGCGTCGCGCCTCGACCGGGGGCGCTGACGGCGCCCGGCCGTGGGTTCGACCCCGTTGCGGGGCTCGTGTCGTGTGCTGCAGGCTGATCGTGGCGCTCATCTCGTCTCCCAACCGACGAAGCAGTGCTCGGGTGTCCGGCCCGATGGCCGAACGACTGTACGACGAACAGTTGTACCCGAACGACCGTTCGACCGTCAACCCGGAAACGGACATTTGTTCGACGAACGGGTGCGCGATTTCGGAACACCTGTCCGACGAACGGGTGTTTGACCTGGTCGCCGAACGTCTGTACGATGAGACCATGGCCGAAAAAGCGATCAGTCGTCGTCAACGAGAGATTCTCGAGTTCATCGAGTCCCAGACCCGCGACCGCGGCTTCCCGCCGTCGGTCCGCGAGATCGGCGAGGCGGTCGGCCTCACCTCCCCCTCCACCGTCCACAGCCACCTCAACACGCTGACGAAGATGGGCTACCTGCGTCGCGACCCCACCAAGCCACGAGCGATCGAGGTCCGCTGGGACCCGAACTCGGGTGTGGCCATGGAACGTCGCCCGGTCCGCCACGTACCGCTCGTCGGCGACGTCGCTGCCGGCACCGACGTCCTCGCCCAGGAGAACGTCGAAGAACTGTTCCCGGTCCCGACCGACTTCACCGGCGACGGCGAACTGTTCATGCTGCGGGTGCGCGGCGAGTCGATGATCGACGCCGGCATCCTCGACGGCGACTTCGTGATCGCGGCGCAGCAGTCGACCGCGAGCAACGGCGAGATCGTCGTCGCCGGCATCCCCGGCGACGAGGCCACCGTCAAGACCTACCGCCGCGAGGGCGATCAGATCGTGCTCGTCCCCGCCAACTCGACGATGGACCCGATGGTGTTCGGGCCCGACGAGGTCACGATCTACGGCCGGGTCGTGACCGTCATGCGGCGCCTCTGAGCCGCACCGTCCGACCGACGGCGCTCACCGCTCACGCCGACGTGTCGTCGTCATCCGACGACGATGCGTCGGCGTCGTCGCGTTCTGGCGACGGTTCGAGATCGCTCGGCCAGGCAACCGCAGGCGACGAGGCAGCCGGAGCGGCCCGAACGGCGTCCGAGGCATCGGCAGCCGACCGATCACTCGATCGGCCCTCCTCGCTCGACGTGCCGTCGGTGGACGTGGCGGCAAGCGGCGGCTCGGCGATCGGCGGCGCCACGATCGGCGGCGCCGGGGCAGCGTC
>JBPEWX010000084.1:0-2933 GCA_052032235.1 Ilumatobacter sp.
GCCCGCCGATCGGGACGACGCTCGCCTGCTGCGCGATGTGTACGCCCTGAACAAGGGCCTCTACGAGATCCGCTACGAACTCGCCAACCGACCCGATTGGGTGCACTGGCCGTTGTCGGCCGTCGCCGACATGATCCGACCCGACCGATGACCGAGCCCACGCCATCCCGACCGCTCGGCCCGTCCGACCAGCGAAGGGAGCCCTCCGCATGACGCACATCCCCGATCTCGACCTCCACCTCTTCACCGAAGGCCGGCACCGTCGGGCCCACGAACACCTCGGCGCCCATCCGGTCGACGGCGGGGTGCGCTTCGCCGTCTGGGCCCCGTCGGCTCGGTCGGTCCACGTGCTGTGCGACGCAGACGGCTGGGCGGGCGAGCACGAACTCCGACCGGAAGGATCGTCGGGCATCTGGGCCGGCGTAGTCGACGGAGCCGGCATCGGCACCACCTACCACTACCGCGTCACGGCGCAGTCGGGCGAACGACTCGACAAGTCCGACCCGTTCGGCGCCGCGCACCATCCGGCGCCGTCGACCGACTCGCTCGTCGCCGACCTGTCGTACGACTGGAGCGACGGCGAGTGGATGACGAACCGTCACGAGAACAGCTCCCTGCGTTCGCCGATGTCGATCTACGAGGTGCACCTCGGCTCGTGGGGCCGAACACTGCGCGACGGTCAGCGCTTCCCGAACTATCGCGACCTCGCCGACCCGCTCGCCGACCACTGCCTCGCCCACGGCTTCACCCACGTCGAGTTCCTGCCGATCATGGAGCACCCGTTCTATGGCTCGTGGGGCTACCAGACCACGGGGTACTTCGCGCCCACGAGCCGCTACGGCTCACCGCAGGATCTGATGGCGTTGGTCGATCGGCTCCATCAGCGCGGCATCGGCATCATCCTCGACTGGGTCCCGTCGCACTTCCCGACCGACGACCACGGTCTCGCCCGATTCGACGGGACGCACCTGTTCGAGCACGCCGACCCACGCCAGGGGTTCCACCCCGACTGGAACTCGGCGATCTTCAACTACGGCCGCAACGAGGTCCGGTCGTTCCTGCTCTCGAGTGCGATCTGCTGGCTCGACCGCTTCCACGTCGACGGCCTGCGGGTCGACGCCGTTGCATCGATGCTCTACCTCGACTACTCGCGACAGGCCGGGGAGTGGATCCCGAACGAGTTCGGCGGTCGCGAGAACCTGGAGGCGATCGGCTTCCTCCGTCAGCTCAACGAAGCGGTGTACGACGAGTTCCCCGACGTCGTCACCCACGCCGAAGAGTCGACCGCCTGGCCGAGCGTGAGCCGGCCGACCTACGTGGGTGGGCTCGGCTTCGGGGGCAAGTGGGACATGGGCTGGATGCACGACACGTTGCAGTACATGCAGCGCGACCCGATGCATCGCGCCTGGCACCACGGCGAGATCACGTTCCGGTCCGTGTACATGGGCAGCGAGCACTACGTGCTGCCGCTCAGCCACGACGAGGTCGTGCACGGCAAGGGTTCGCTCCTCGAGAAGATGCCGGGCGACGACTGGCAGCAGTTCGCGAACCTGCGGCTGCTGTACTCGATGCAGTGGTTCCAACCTGGCAAGAAGCTGCTCTTCATGGGCGGCGAACTCGCCACGCGCCAGGAGTGGAACCACGACGCCAACCTCGACTGGTCGCTACACGACGCGCCGATGCACGAGGGGATCCGGTTGACACTGGCCGAGCTGAACGGCCTCTACCTCACCGAACCGGCACTCCACCGCGGCGACGCCGACGCCGACGGGTCGGGAATCGGGATGCAGTGGGTCGAGTCGCACGACTCCGAGCACAGCGTGTTCGCGTTCCTGCGGACCGACCCGAGCGGCGAGTCGCGCCCCGTTCTGGTGGCGATCAACGCCACGCCGGTCCCCCGGCACAACTACCGCCTCGGCGTGCCGACCGACGGCCGCTGGGACGAGATCTTCAACAGCGATGCCGAGCACTTCGGCGGGAGCGGTGTCGGGAACTACGGCGGCGTCGACACGACGCCGATCGATGCACACGGGCATCGTCAATCGGTGCTGCTCACGCTCCCACCGCTCGCCGCGGTCGCCTTCGCACCCGCGATCTGAATCCGAACCGCCTCGCCGGCACGAAAGGAACGCCATGACCACACCTGCCACCCTCGAACGACAGCGCTTCGCCGACGAACTCCTCGTCGTCGGCCCCGACGTCGACACGCTCTGCGAGGGCTGGACGGCCCGCGATCTTGCCGCCCACGTGGTGTTGCGCGACCGTCGACCCGACGCGATGCCCGGCGTGCTCGTGTCGATGTTCTCGGGCTACACCGACAAGGTCCAGTCCAAGATCGCCGACACCGACTGGGACGAGCTCGTGGAGTTGGTGCGCGTCGCGCCGAAGTGGTCGCCGACGCAGATCGACGCCGTCGACCGGTTGATGAACACGACCGAGTTCTTCGTCCACCTGGAAGACGTCCGGCGAGCGCAGCCGGACTGGGAGCCGCGTGAGCTCGACGACGACCTCGTCGTCGATCTGACGAGCGCGCTCCGCCGGATGGCCAAGCCGCTCACCCGGCGAGCCCCCGTCGGGATCACGCTCGCACCGGAGGACGGCGAGCCGATCGTCGCCAAAGACGGCGAGCCGATGGTCACGGTCCGAGGACCCGTCGGCGAGCTGCTGCTGTTCGTGTTCGGCCGCCAGGCGCATGCTCGTGTCGCGCTCGAAGGCGACGAGGCGGCGATCGAACGGGTGCGCAACGCCTCGTTCGGCCTCTGAGCGGCGGCTCGTCCGGCTCAGGCGCCCTGCGGGGCGATCTCGCCGACCCCGTCCGCATCGTCGGCGCGTTGATCGAGGTGGTGGTGCACCGCCTGGTAGGCGAGCACGGCGACGCCGACCCCCGAACCGGCCACCACCAGCCCGGCTGCTCCGCGCGCCAGGACGCCGAC
>JBPEWX010000085.1:0-2659 GCA_052032235.1 Ilumatobacter sp.
GATCGACGCACCGTGGAGCCCGACACACATCAACCCGACACGAGGAGTCACGGTGCGATACGAGATCCACGTCGACGAACACATCGGAGCGAGCCGTTCCGAGTGGTTCGACGGCATGCACGTCACGAGCGGGCCGACCGGTACGACGATCACCGGTGAGGTCGCCGACCAGTCGGCCCTCCACGGCCTGCTCGACCGTGTGCGCGACTTCGGTCTCACCGTCGTCTCCGTCACCCGTGTCGACCCCGACCCGAAGGAGCGGTCATGACCAACACACACGACAACCGACACGACGACCAGCAGCCCGTCCTCGTCCTGGGCGGAACCGGCAAGACCGGTCGCCGCGTCGCCGAGCGGCTCGAACAGCGGGGCGTGCCCGTTCGGATCGCATCGCGATCCGGTGGGACGCCGTTCGACTGGGAGGACCCGTCGACGTGGGGTCCGGCCCTCGACGGCTGCCGCGCCGTCTACATCTCGTACTACCCGGACCTCGCGGCACCCGGAGCGCCCGAGGCCGTCCGAGCCCTCGCCGATGCGGCCCTCGAGCGTGGCGTCCGCCGCCTGGTCCTGCTGTCGGGGCGCGGCGAGGTCGAGGCGCAGCGCGCCGAGCAGGCGGTGTTCGACTCCGGCGCCGACGTGACGGTCGTCCGGTGCGCCTGGTTCATGCAGAACTTCTCCGAGGCCTTCCTGCGCGACGCCGTGCTGTCGGGCGAACTCGTCCTGCCGGGTGGCGACGCCCTCGAACCGTGGATCGACACCGACGACATCGCCGACGTGGCGGTCGCTGCGTTGACCGAGCCCGGTCACGTCGGTGAGCTGTACGAGTTGACGAGCCCGCAGCTGTACACGTTGACCGATCTCGCCGCCGAGCTCGGCCGGGCGACCGGTCGAGACGTCCGGTACATCCCGGTCTCGGTCGACGACTACGCCGCCGGTGCCGCCGAGCAGGGGGTGCCGGAGGAACTGGTCGGCTTCCTGACCTACCTGTTCTCGGAGGTGTTCGGCCACAACGCACACACCGCCGACGGTGTGCAGCGCGCCCTCGGTCGCCCCGCCCGTGACTTCGCGACGTTCGCCGCCGACGCAGCCGCCGCCGGCGCCTGGGACGCGAGTGTCCCGGCGAAGGTCTGACCGATGCAGCCCGAAACGACCTCACGAACGGACCTCGACATGGATTTCAAGACCCTCCTCCTCGGTGGTGGCATCGTCACCACCGGCCTCATGTCCGGCCTGCTCTACGGCTGGAGCGTGTCGGTCATCCCCGGCACCCGTCGCATCGCTGCAGGCAACTACGTCGACACGATGCAGCACATCAACCGGGCGATCATCAACCCGGCCTTCGTCATCCCGTTCATGGGCATCCCGCTCCTGCTCGGAGGGGCGGCGTGGATGCAGTTCCGCGCCGGCGACCACCGCAAGGGGTGGCTGCTGGTCGGAGCGGCCGGCACCTATGTCGTGGGCGTGCTCGGGGTGACGATCGGCGGCAACGTTCCGCTCAACGACGCCCTCGACGCGTTCGACCTGCGCAACTCGAGTGCAACGGCCGTCGAGGCTCGGCGAACGTCCTACGAGTCACCGTGGAACCGCTGGCACTTCCTCCGCACGGCGGCGAGCGTCGGAGCGTTCGCCCTCGCCGCAGCGGCGGCGCTCGTCACCACCGACGACGCATGACACCACCGTGATGACGAGAGCGTCGAGCGTCTCCATCGCGGCGGGATGACAAGATGCCTTCCATGAGCCTCAGTCGTCTCGGCCTCCTCCTCCCGCCCGTCGGGCCATGGCGTGCACAGGCACGCGGGTACCGGTGGGCGGAGGAGGTCGGGTACGACGTGGCGTACACGGCCGACCATCTCACGCACCCGACGTACCCGGACCTGTGGCTCGGCGAGGCGTTCACCACGCTCACGGCTGCGGCGGCCGTCACGGAACGGATGCTGCTGGGCACCCTGGTCGCGTCCGCCACGTTCCGGACGCCGGTGACGCTGGCCCGTGTCGCCATGACGGTGAACGACGTCAGTGGCGGCCGGCTGGTGCTCGGTATCGGGTTGGGAGCGCCGTTCTGCACCGAGGCCGATCGAGGTGTCGTCGAACCCGACGGTGCGATGTCGAAACGGTACGCCGACGTGGTCCGCGGTTTTCGAGCGGTGCTCGACGGCGCGACCGAGTGGCAGGGCGACACCATGGCGTTCGCCGGGCTCCAGACGACGTCACGGCCCGACGGTGTCGGTTCGCCCGAGCTGCTCCTCGCCGGTCACGGCCCGCGATCGCTCGCGCTGGCGGCGGCCCACGCCGACACCTGGAACACGTACGGTGGTCCCGGGACCAGGGACCTCGACGGCGACGACTTCTGGCAGCTCCTCGGCCGGCAGGTCGCCGGATTCGAAGAGGCATGCGATCGGCAGGGCCGCGACCTGAAGAGCGTTCGACGGTCGGTGCTGCTCGGCTTCGGTCGGGTGTCGCCGACGGCGAGTGTCGACGCCTATCTCGGCGCCGTCGAACGCGCCGCCGCACTCGGGTTCGACGAACTGATCGTGTACGGAGCGCCGTGGACCGACGGCGACCCACCCGACCTGGCGGTCCACGAGCAGGCGCTCGCCCGGTTGCGCTGAGCCTGGGGCCACGCGGCGGCTCCGCCGGGACCGGTCATCCCGAACTCCGG
>JBPEWX010000086.1:0-3420 GCA_052032235.1 Ilumatobacter sp.
GTCGAGCAACACGGGATGCTGCTCGAGGCCGGGGTCGGCGTCGACGATCTCGAACGCCGCTTCGCGGGCCTCGGCCACGAGCTGACGGTCACGACGGAGCGACGCCAAATTCAGGTCACTGCGACCCTTCTGCATCGTCGACATCAGGGTGCCCTCGCCGCGGAGGTCGAGGTCGACCTCCGCGAGCTCGAACCCGTCGGTCGACGCGACGAGCGCCTCGACCCGGGGATTGCCACCGTCGTGCTCCTGTGTGACGAGCCAGCACATCGACTCGTGGCTGCCTCGCCCGACCCGGCCACGCAGCTGATGGAGCTGTGCGATGCCGAACCGGTCCGCGTCGAGGATCACCATGACCGTCGCGTTCGGCACGTCGACGCCGACCTCGATCACCGTGGTGGCGACGAGGACGTCGAGCTGCCCGGCACGAAACAGGTTCATCGTCATCTCCTTCTCGGCCGGCGTGAGCCGTCCGTGGAGCAGCCCGAGACGCAGGCCCTGCAGCTCGTCGTTCGCCAGCCGCTCGTAGGTCTCCTCGGCCGAGGCGACCTCGAGCTTCTCGCTCTCCTCGATCAGCGGACAGACGACATACGCCTGACGCCCCTCCCCCACCTCGTGGCGCACATCGGCCCACACCTCGGCTTCGAGCATCGGCCCGTTCGCCCACTTGGTGACGATCGGGGTCCGACCCGGCGGCAGTTCGTCGAGCACGCTGACGTCGAGATCGCCGTACACCGTCATGGCCGCCGTGCGCGGGATCGGCGTCGCCGTCATGACGAGCACGTCGGGCACGCGCCCGCCCGACTTGTCGCGGAGCGCAGCTCGCTGCTCGACACCGAACCGGTGCTGCTCGTCGACCACCACCGCGCCGAGTGAGGAGAACTCGACGCCCTCCTGGATGAGCGCATGGGTACCGATCGCGATGTCGACCGTGCCGTCGGCGAGGCCGGCCAGGACGTCCTTGCGTTCGGCGCCGGTGACCCGGTTCGTCAACAGTTCGACGCGCAGCGGACGATCACCGAACAGGTTGCCGGGATCGGGCACGCGCAGCTCGCCCAACAGCGCGCGCACCCCGGTGGCGTGTTGCTCGGCGAGCACTTCCGTGGGGGCCATCAGCGCACCCTGGTGTCCCCCCTGGACGGCGGCGAGCAGGGTCGACACGGCGACGACGGTCTTGCCGGCACCGACGTCGCCCTGCAGGAGCCGGTGCATCGGCTGCGACGCCGCCAAGTCGACCTCGATCTGGGCGATCGCCCGCCGCTGGGCACCGGTGAGCGGATACGGCAGGGCCTCGTGGAACCGCCGCACGAGCTCGCCGTCGACCTCGTGGGCGATGCCGCGCGACGTGCGCTCGAGCTCCCGTTTTCGCAGCACGAGCACCAGCTGCACGCGCAACAGCTCGTCGAAGGCCAGCCGGCGACGGGCCGCTTCCTTCTCCCGCATCGACTCCGGCGCATGGATCGATGCGAACGCCTGCCCGCGGGCCATCAGGTCGAGCCGGTCGGTGACCTCGACGGGGACGGGGTCGGCGATGCCGCGCTCGGCACAGCGTCGCAGCGCCTCTTCGACGAACGACGCCACCTCCCACGTCGTCAGCTGCACCTTCTCGCTCTGCGGATAGATGGGCACGATCCGCCCGGTGCGGTCGCCGATCAGGTCGACGATCGGGTTCGCCATCTGCAGACCGCCCCGATAGGTGTCGGGCTTGCCGTAGAGGGCGATCTGCAGCCCCTCTTTCAGCTGCCGCTCACGCCACGGCTGGTTGAAGAACACGACGTGCATGCGGCCCGAGCCGTCGCCGACCTGCACCGTCACCATCGTGCGCCGGTTGCGAGTCGTGCGCTTGGTGACCGATCGCACGGTGACGAGCACCAGCGCCTCCTCCCCGGGGACCAGGTCGGCGATGCGGGCCTCGTTCGTGCGATCGACCCATCGACGTGGGTAATTGGTGACGAGGTCGAGGACGTTGTGGACGTCGAACGCCGCGAGCGCCGAACGCTTCTTGTCACCGACGCCACGCAGTTGGGCGACGTCGATCGCCGCCAGGTCGCGCAGCGTGATCGGGGGACGTTCGCTCACCCGACCGTGTCTACTCGACGCCGAAGAGGTACGGATACAGCGGCTGTCCGCCGCGATGCACCTCGACCTGCACGTCGGCGTGCGCCTCGGCCAACCACGATTCGATCAGCTCGGTGACCGCCGGATCGGCGTCGGTTCCGGTGATGATCGTGAGCAACTCGCCGTCGTCGCCGATCAGATGACCGAGCAGGCGTTGGACGACGAGCAACAACTCGGTGTCGACGGCGACGATGCCGTCGCCCTTGACGATGCCCATCCAGTCGCCCGCGGCGATCGGGCCGGCATCACTGTTGCTGGCACGGACCGCCTGGGTCACCTCACCGGTGCGCACCGCGTCGACCGAGTCGTTCATCTCCGCCACGTTGTCGTCGGCGTCGGCCTCCGGGTCGTACACGACGAGCGCGGCCAGCGCCTCGGGCATCGTCCGTGTCGGGACGACGGACACGGTCTTCGACGTGAGCGCGTCGACCTGCTCGGCGACGGGGATGATGTTCTTGTTGTTCGGCAGGATGACGACCTGATCGGCGTTGACGTGCTCGACGGTGTCGAGCAACTCGGCCGTCGACGGGTTGAGGGTCTGGCCACCCGTGACGATGCCCTGGACCCCGAGGTTCGAGAACAGCTCGGCGAGACCGTCACCGGAACAGACCGCCACGACGGCCGTGGTGACCGGCGGCAATCCGGCGCCGGCACGCGTGCCGACGTGGGACTCGCCGTGCATCTCGGCCTCGCGGTGTGCGTGCTCCTCGGCGACCTCCTCGAACAGGTCGGTCACCCGGATCTGCTTCGGTCGCCCGTCCAGGTCGAGTGCGACCTCGATCGCCGCACCGATGTCGTTGGTGTGGACGTGGCAGTTCCAGAGGCCGTCGCCGCCGACCACGACGATCGAGTCGCCGATCGCGCCCCAACCCGACTTGAAGTCGTCGATGCGGTCGTCGGCGAGATCGAGGAAGTACATCACCTCGTAGCGCTGCTCACTGACGTCGATCTCACCGTCGTGGGCAGCGGCCCGGTGCGCGACCTGTTCGAGCTGGTCGGCGGTCGGCCCGTCGGGATCGTCCTCGGGCGCCGGGAGCGGCTCACCGTCGACGACGTGCAGCGCCGAATCGAGCAGCAGGAGGTACCCCGCGCCGCCGGCGTCGACGACCCCGGCATCTTTCAGCACCGGCAGCAGGTCGGGCGTCGACGCGAGTGCCTGGCGCCCGGCCTCGCGTGCAGCCCGCAGCACGTCGACGAGCGAGGCATCGTCGGCCGACGCCGACTTCGCCGCCTCGGCGGATTCGCGCACGACCGTCAGGATGGTGCCCTCGATCGGCTTGAGGACGGCCTGGTAGGCACCGACGC
>JBPEWX010000087.1:0-2947 GCA_052032235.1 Ilumatobacter sp.
GGGTGCTCACCGGGCCGCAGGGCACGCGTGGGCAGTTCGTCGTCGAGTGCGGCTTCGACCGATTCCTCCCGGACGACCCGATCGTCCATCCCGGTGCGGCGGGCGCGAGTCATCTGCACCAGTTCTTCGGTGCGGTCGACGTGTCGGTCGAGTCGACCTACGACGAGATGCTCGATGGCGCCACCACGTGCGACCAGCTCGCCGACACCGCGTCGTACTGGACGCCGACGCTGGTCGGCGCCGACGGTGCGCCCGTCGAGCCGCTGCGGGCCGTGGCCTACTACCGAGCCGGACCCGACATCGACCCGACGACGGTCGTGCCGTATCCGCCCGGGATGATGATGGTCGCCGGCGACCACACGGCGATCGAGCCGCAACCGCTGTCGATCGTGTCGTGGTCGTGCGAGTCGGGAGGCCGACGCGAGGTCCGACCGTTCGATTGCACCGGCGCTCCGAGCCTGCGCATGTGGATCACGTTCCAGGACTGTTGGAACGGCGTCGACGAGCGCAGCCCGATCGTGCCGAAGCCGTCGATGCACGTCGCCTACTCGGCGGCGGGGGAGTGTCCGGAGTCGCATCCGGTGCCGATCCCGCAGCTCCAGCTGGCGATCGACTTCCCGGTGCCGCCGGCCGACGACCTCGATCAGTTGGCGCTGTCGTCGGGCAACATCTTGTCCGGTCACGCCGACTTCTGGAACGCCTGGCACCAGGACAAGCTCCGCAACGAGGTCGTCAACTGCATCCACCGCGACCTCCCCTGCGGCGTCTCCGGCTGAGACGGATGTCACGAAACCCCTTGACGGTGAGACACAATCTGTCTTAGTGTCTCAGCTCATGGGGGCAACCGAGCTGGAGACGCGTGTTCTCGACGCCACCAAGTCGTGCTGTGAGCGCTTCGGCATGGCCAAGGTGACCGTCGACGACATCTGCGACGAGAGCGGCGTGTCGCGGGCGACGATCTACCGCCTGTTCCCGGGCGGTCGCGATGTGTTGTTCGAGGCGTTGCGTGTGCGTGAGCTCAACGAGTTCTTCGACGTGCTGACCGCCGGCGCCGACGGGCACGACGACGTCGACGACCTGATCGTCTCGCTGGTCGTGGTCGCCACCCGAGAACTGCGGGCCGACGACCATCTCGCCCTGATGCTGGCGTCCGAGCCGGGCGACGTCCTGTCGCAGCTCACCGTCGCCGGCTTCCCGCGCATCATCCGGGTCGCCACCGACTCCCTCATGCCGCTCCTGGCACCCCATCTCGATCCCGAGTTCGCCGAACAGCTCATCGAGCTCCTCGTCCGGACCGTCATCTCCTACTTCCTGGCGCCGAGCGACCACGTCGACCTCGGCGACCCCGAATCCGCCCGTGCGTTCCTGCGACCGGGCCTGGCCTTGCTGACACCCCAACCCTCCGAGAGGACACTGACATGACCGACACCTTCTCCACCAACGAAGAGATCATCGGCCGCGCCGACATCAACGACATCGAGGCGATCCTGCAGGTCACCAACACCGATGTCGACGAGGTCGTCCACATCGTGAAGGACAACGCCGACGCGATCTTCACGTGGGACTACTCGCTCGCCCGGCCGCAGCTCCGCAAGCTGTACGAGAAGGCCAAGACCGGCCAGTGGAACGGCAGCACCGATCTCGACTGGGACGCCGAGATCGACGTCGAGAAGGTCGTCAGCGCCGACCAGGCCGCGTCGTCGGCCGGCTTCACCGCCGACCACTACGAGGGCACCGTCGTCGAGAAGTGGGGCGACAAGGAGTGGCTCGAGTTCGGCATCGACCAGCGCCGCTGGACGCTGTCGCAGTTCCTCCACGGTGAACAGGGCGCACTGCTCTGCACCGCCAAGATCGTCGAGACCGTGCCGTGGTACGACGCCAAGCTCTACGCAGCGACGCAGACCATGGACGAAGCCCGCCACGTCGAGGTGTTCCACCGCTACCTCGACGAGAAGATGGGCGGCGAGTTCCAGGTCAACGCCCACCTGCGCATGCTGCTCGACGACATCATCGAGGACAGCCGCTGGGACATGACCTACCTCGGCATGCAGGTCATGGTCGAGGGCCTGGCTCTCGCCGCGTTCGGCTTCATGCACCAGATGACCGAGGAGCCGCTGCTCAAGAAGCTGCTCCGCTACGTCATGAGCGACGAGGCGCGCCACGTCGCGTTCGGTGTGCTGTCGCTCAAGGAGGTCTACGACGGGATGACCGACGCCGAGATGATGGAGCGCCAGGAGTTCGCGTTCGAGGCCGCGATCCGCATGCGCGACCGCTTCTTGTCGCAGGAGGTCTGGGAGAAGCACGGCGTGAACCCGAAGGACGTGGTGCCGCTCGTGCTGAAGGATCCGACCCGCGACCTGTTCCAGCAGATGTTGTTCAGCAAGATCGTCCCGAACTGCAAGAAGCTGGGCCTGCTCGACCGCAACGATCAGTGGCTCCGTCGCCGGTTCGAGGAGATGAGTGTCATCCAGTTCGAGGACTGGGAGGACACCGGCTCGGAGTACATCAAGTTCGAGCTCGAAGGTGAGGGCGAACAGCAGGAGCAGCCGCAGCCCGTGGCAGGTGACTGACGTCGCGTGGGCAAGCCGGCGGGTTCATGTCGAGCCCGTCTGAAGTTTTCTCGAACATCGAGGTGCGTGCCGACGACGGCACCTGGTCGGCCATCGACCCGGGCGCCACCTACATCGTGGTCACGAACAGCTTCCTGGCGGCCGGCCGCGACGGTTGGAACACCTTCGGCACGGTGACCGCCGACGGGCGCACGGTCGACACGTTCATCGACTACGCCCAAGGCTTCATCGACTGGGTGGAAGAAGATCAAGGCGGCGGCCCGATCGTCGTTCCGCCGCCCGCCGACTTCTCGACGCAGTCGTTCGTGCCGGCGTCCTGACGGCTTCCCCGAACGAGTGACGAACCGGCCGAGGGGTCGGAGCCAGCGTGCTCCGAC
>JBPEWX010000088.1:0-3467 GCA_052032235.1 Ilumatobacter sp.
CTGGCATGCGACGGCAGTTGGGATTCGCGACGGCGGTGTGTCTCGTCGCCGCAGCGTGCGCGAGCCCCGCCGACGACGCGTCGACGACCGCAGCGTCGATCGCGACCATCGCGACCACCGCATCCACGACGACGAACCCGCCGACCACGAGCAGCACGTCGACGACGTCCACGACCGTGATGCCGAGTACCACGACGTCCAGCACGACGACGTCCACCACGTCCACGACGTCCACGTCCACGACGACCACCACGACGTCGACCACGACGTCGACCACCACGACGGTGCCACCGCCGACCACGGCGCCACCGGCGCCACCGCCGACCGCAGCGCCGGCGCCGTCGCGAAGCGGATCGATCTGGGACGTCCGTCCGAAGTCCGACATCCCGCCACCACCGTTGCCCGCCGACTGGGAGACCCAGACGATCGGGACGTCGGTCCAGGGACGCGACATCGTCGCCCTGCATCGCCCGGTCGACGGCGACGCCCGCGTCCGTGTCGTCGTCATCGGTGGGATCCACGGCAACGAACCGGTCAGTCCGCCGATCGTCCGCTCGCTCGTCGACGTGCCGATGCCGGCCGACATCGAGGTCTGGCTGGTGCCCGAGATGAACCCCGACGGCGTCGAGGCCGGTACCCGCGCCAACGCCAACGGGGTCGATCTCAACCGCAACTTCGGCTGGGGTTGGGCAGCGTACGACGGCGGCCCGGCCCCGTTCTCCGAGCCCGAGTCGACGGCCGTCGCCGATCTGATCATCCGGTCGGAACCGCACGTCGCCGTCTGGGTGCACCAACCGCTCGACTACATCAGCTCGATCGGATCGACGCCCGACTCGTTCGAGGAAGCGTGGGCCGCCGGAGCGGGTCTGCCGGTTCGCCGAGACGTCACCCAACACGGCGGCGGCGAGAGCTGGACGAACTTCACCGGCGGCTACAACTCGATGCTCATCGAGGCGAACGGCTGGGACGCGACGCCCGAGATGGTCGCGGCCCACCGCAACGGGTTCGCGGCGCTGATCGCCCTGTTCGGCTGACCCGTCGCCCGGCCTGTACCGGACGAGTCGGCGGGCGTACGCTCCCGACGTGCCCGAACTGCCCGACGACCTGCACGATCTCGAACGCCACCTGCTCGAGGCCGTCATCGCGCTCGAACCGACCGACGAACGCGACCGAGTGACCGACCCGGACGACGAGGTGCCCGTCCCGCTCGACCAGATCTTCGCCGCCCAGGTCGACAGTCGGTTGCTCGACCACACCGCCCGGTGGCTCCGGGGCCGGGGGTTCGGCTTCTACACGATCGGATCGGCCGGTCACGAGAGCAACGCGGCCGTCGCCGCAGCACTTCGCCCGACCGATCCGGCCCTGCTCCACTACCGCTCGGGTGGGTTCTACTGCGGACGTGCGCGTCAACGGCCCGGGCACGACGCGATCGGTGACGTCCTGGCGGGCATGCTCGCCCTCACCGACGAACCGATCGCTGGTGGCCGTCACAAGGTGTTCGGCCACCGGGACCTCGCCGTGATCCCGCAGACGTCGACGATCGCGTCCCACCTGCCGCGAGCACTCGGCGTGGCGTTCGCGATCCGCCGCGCTGCCCGGCTCGGCGTCGACGCCGCCTGGCCGAGCGACGCGATCGCCGTGTGCTCGTTCGGTGACGCCAGCGCCAACCACTCCACCGCCCAAGGCGCCATCAACGCCGCCGCCTACACGGCATACAGCGGTCTGCCCGTGCCCCTGTTGTTCGTGTGCGAGGACAACGGTCTCGGCATCAGCGTGCCCACCCCGAGCGGCTGGATCGACGCCACGCTCTCGAACCGACCCGGACTCGGGTACGCCCGGGTCGACGGCACCGATCCGGCCGCCGTGTTCCACACGACCGCGCGACTCGCCGCCGACGTCCGGGCCACGGGACGCCCGGCGGTGCTCCACCTCCGAACGGTTCGGTATCTCGGCCACGCCGGCACCGACGTCGAGACGGCGTACCGCTCGGGCGGAGCCATCCGATCCGATTACGCGCGCGACCCGATCCTGGGCACCGCGCGGGCGCTGGTCGACGACGGTGCCGATCCCTCGTCCCTCGTCGGCCGCTATCTCGATCGACGCGCCGAGATCCGCGACCGGGCGATGTCGATGACCAGTCGTCCCCGGATCACGTCCGCCGACGAGGTGATCGAACCGCTGTCGCCCCGCCGACCCGATCTCGTCCGCTCCCTGGCCACGACGGCGGCCGATACCGAACAACGCAACCAGGCGTTCGACGGCAAGCTGCCCGAGGCGGCCGGGGCGTTGACACTCGCCGAAACCATCAACCGGACGCTCGCCGACGTGCTCGCGCGGACGCCGCGAGCGCTCGTGTTCGGCGAGGACGTCGCCTCCAAGGGAGGCGTCTACGGCGTCACACGCGGCCTCCAGAAGCGGTTCGGGGCTGCACGGGTGTTCGACAGCCTGCTCGACGAACAGTCGATCCTCGGGCTCGCGCTCGGCGCGGGCGTGAGCGGCATGGTGCCGATCCCCGAGATCCAGTACCTGGCCTATCTCCACAACGCAGAGGACCAACTGCGCGGCGAGGCCGCCAGCTTGTCGTTCTTCTCCAACGGCCAGTACCGGAATCCGCTCGTCGTCCGGATCGCCGGATACGGGTACCAGAAAGGGTTCGGCGGTCACTTCCACAACGACAACTCGGTCGCGGTGCTGCGCGACATCCCCGGCCTCGTCGTCGCCAGCCCGGCACACCCGAGTGATGCGGCACCCATGCTGCGAACGTGCGTCGCGGCGGCGCTCGCCGACGGGACGGTGAGTGCGTATGTCGAGCCGATCGCCCTCTACCACACCCGCGACCTGCACGACGACGGTGACGACGTGTGGACGGCGCCGTACGCGGCGCCCGACGAGTGGACCGACGCCCACGTCCCGATCGGCGAAGGACGCCTGGTGCGCGACGGCGACGACGTGCTGATCGCGACGTGGGGGAACGGCTTGCACCTGGCGCTCCGTGCCGCGAAGCAACTGGCCGCCGACGGGGTCTCGTGCCGAGTCTTCGACCTCCGGTGGCTCGCTCCGCTGCCCGTCGACCAACTCGTCGAACACGCGAACGAGGTCGGACGGGTCCTCGTCGTCGACGAGACGCGCCACGCCGGTGGCGTCGGCGAAGGGGTCGTCACCGCACTCGTCGAGCGCGGCGTCGACGCCACGATCCGACGGGTCGCCGCCGTCGACTCGTTCGTGCCACTCGGCGACGCCGCGAACCTGGTCCTGGTTTCGGTCGACCAGGTCGTCGACGCCGTTCGCGGGCTCGCGGCGACGGCCGTTCGTGGTCGATAACGGGTTGGCGGCGCCCGCCGGCTGAGCCAGACTGACGGCGTGTGCGGGGCCGGCGGACATGACGCAGAACCGATTCCCGAGCGGGTCCTGTCGCGCCGTCGGCTGGTTCTCGCCGCGGCGGCAGGGACGCTCCTGACCGCCGGCGG
>JBPEWX010000089.1:0-14085 GCA_052032235.1 Ilumatobacter sp.
GTTCACGCCTTCGGCGGTCGGGGTGGGTCAGCCGGCGGTGACGTGGGCGACGATGTCGTCGAAGGCGGCGTCGGCGTAGGCGCGCATCTCGTCGTCGGTGCGGTCCTGGATCGGATGTGGCGTGAACACCCGCGCCATCGCCGAATAGCCGAGCGACTTCGACTGGGCTTCGGCCGCCGTCACGAACTCCTGCGACGCGACGAACACCCCGGGCACGCCCCGGAGTTCGAGATCACTGATGTCGTGCACACTGCACGACGTGCAGCTGCCTCAATCGGCGAGCGCCTCGATCACCACCTGGCATTCGGTGGCGATCTCGTGGCGCAGGTCGACCGGGGCCGGCTTCGTGAACGTCGGCTTCTTGTACCGCTTCACGTTGGCCCCGACGCCGACCAGGCGTTCTTCGAGCCGATCGAGGAACACGTCGCCGCGTGGTTTCGAGATGTCGAGCAGACCGACCGTGAGCCCGTCGAGCGACGCCGGACGCGCCAGGCGCGCCCGTTCGGCGACGGTGCGTTCTCCGGTTGGGTCGAGGATCGTTCGCGTCATGGCCCCTCCTGGGTGTCAGTATCGCACCGCACGGGTGACCGGTGTCGAACCCATCGCGCCGTTCGCCCAGCCGGCGATCAGCATCGAGAACAGCCCGGCGCCGCCGCCGGCGTAGGCGAGCATCAGGCCGGTCGGTGTGAACTTCGGGAGGTCGCCCTCGAGCCCGGCCGGGACGCCTTCGGCGATGTCGCCGGCACCTCGGGCGAGTTCCGCGGCCGGGGTCGTGAGTCGGGAGTGGAGCTCGACCAGGATGCGGTCTCGGTCCCATCCGGCCTCGGCGAACACACGGGCGTGTTCCGGGCCCATCACCAGGATCGCGTCGAAGGCGATCACCAGCTTGTGATGGTGCATCGCCTGCAGCTGGTGGGCCAGTGAGTTGGCGAGCGACTCCGGAGTACGGCTCAGCTGATCGACGATGCAGTGGGGGCCCTCCCCGGCGAACACGGTGATGGCGTCGACGCCGTCGTCGATGCCGAACTGCCCGGCGAGCGTGCCGTAGGGCGAAGCCGTGTCGTCCTCGGCGAAGCAGAACCCGACCTTGCCGGGGTTGCCGTGTGTCGCTCGGTCGACCTCTCCCGGGCGGCCGCCGCCGACGTTGCGGACGACGAGCTGCAGTGCCCGACCGATCGTCGAGTTGGCCCGGTTGCCCTGGCCCATCGCGTTGATGCCCGAGTTCATGCCGATCCGTCTGGTGCCGGGTCCGCTGCACACGATGACCGGACTCACGGGCATCGTGGTGGCGAGGAGTCCGTGCATGTTGAACTCGTCGTTGCACACCGCCTCGACCGCAGTCAGCACCCACGGCAGGTACTCGGGCTTGCAGCCCGCCATCACGGCGGCGATCGCGACCTTCTCGACGGTGACGTCGACCAGATCGGGCGGCACCGTGGCGACGATCTCGTCGGGTGCACGGGTGGTGCCGTCGAGCATCGCCATGACGCGTGCCTCGGTCGGCGGCACGACCGGGAGGCCGTCGGTCCACCCGCGGGTGAACATCATCTCGATGTCGTCCTCGGCATCGGCGACCTCGATCCGGCGTGCCTGCAGGATCGATCCGCCGTGGCGGACACGCAGCTCGTCGACGAGGTCGGGATCGACGCTCTTGCTCCCGCAACCGGGGCGCATCGACGGGAGGTCCGGGCCGAGCCCGTCGACGCCGGTCAGCGCTTCCCACGCCGTGCGCAGCCATCCGACCGTCCGGTCGACCTCGACGCCGTCGACGACCTCGATCAGCGTGGGGACCGTCTCGATCTGGTGGTGCCAGCTGACGCCGAGGTCGGCGTCGTGGATCGCTGCGGGGTCGCCCGGGAAGTCGGGATCGTCCTGGGTGTACACGGTGAGGCCTGGGCCGGCAGCGAGCTGTTGCAGGACCGGCACCACCGTCCGGCACGTCTCGCAGTCGCGTTTGACGACGACGACCAATCCGTCGGGCAACACCGGCTTCCCCATGTCGTCGAACGCTACGCCGCCGTGCTCGAGGGGGACGAACCAGCGCCTCGCTCGACGTCGTCGAGCCGGACGATCACCTCAGACGATCACCTCAGGGGAACGAGCGGGAAGCGCTCGTCGTCGAGTCGGTCGCCGGGGCGGAGCCCGTCGGGTTCGAACGGTGGTGAGACCTGCCAGGGCCGTTCCGCCCACACGGCGTCGTCGCCGACCCAACGCAGACTGACGACCCGACGCCGACGGTCGCCCGAAGGATTGCCGGGGGCGTCGTGCAGCGTCCGATAGTGGAACACGACCACGTCGCCGGGCTCGACGCCGAACGTCACCGTGCGCAGCGACGGGTCGTCGGCCAGCAGCGCGTCGATGTCGGGGAGGAGTTCGTACCGGCCCGACTCGGGTGCGTACGGCGTGTGGTCGACGAACTTGCGGGGGATGAACCACCGACCCCACCGATGTGAACCGGCGACGAATCGGACCCCGGCCCCCTCGGGCACCGGGTCGAGCGCGATCCACATGGAGACGTTCTGGTCGCCGTCGACCGAGTAGTACGGCTGGTCGTGATGCCACGGCGTGCGCTCGACCGCACCAGGCTCCTTCACGAGCACGTGCTCGTGGAAGAACCGGACGGTGTCGGACCCCATCAGGTCTCGGGCCAGCGAGGCGAGCCCGCTCCCGAAGACCGTCTCGCGGTACTGCGGCACGTTCGGCCAGGTGACGTAATCGCTCCAGAACCCGACCGACTCGTCGGGGTTGGTGTACCAGTGCGACCAGGGGCTCGGATGGGTCCGGTTGTACTCGACGCCCTCGGCGAGTGCGGTGAGGGTGGCCGGGTCGACGACCCCTCGCACGACGGCCGCGCCGTCGCGTCGGAATGCGTCGATGGCCTCGGGGGTGGCGCTTGTCATCGCAACCACGATCGCAGAAACCGCCGCGGATCTCTAGGCTGCCCGTCGTGGCACGAGGGCTCGAGGGTGGGAACCGGCTCCGATGCGGCCCCGGGCCGCGTTGTCGGACGCGCCGCGGGCGGCGTCGGGCGCTGGCGGGTCTGGTCGTGTTGGCGTCGCTGTCGGCGACGGCGTGCGGTGACAACGACGACGAACCCGAGGTGGTCGCGCCAGGACTGCTCGACACCCTCGACAGCGGCGACTACGAGCCGGCAGCGACCCTGACCGAACTCGCCGAGCGGTCGGACCGGACCGCGATGGGGACCATCGTCGACGTCGAGGAAGGTTGGCGGTTCGGCGACGGCCCCGACGACCCGGAAGCGGTCCGCAAGATCGAACTGATCGTCGAAGCGGGGGAGCTCGACGGACCCATCCACGTGATCTGGCCGTACTCCTCGCGGTACGAGATCGATGCGATCCGCGACGCGATGCCGATCGGTGCGCCGGTCGTGCTGTACCTGACCGAGTTCACGGCACACCAGGACGAGCCAGGCTGGTACCACCTCGGTCCCGACGACGGGCACACGCACTGGGAGCTCACGACCCCGCAGGCGATCATCCTCGCCGACAGCGAGGCGGGGGTCGCCGTGCTCGGCGATCCGTCGGCCCCGTTCGCCGATGCGCCGGCGCTCGACGCCGAGTTCGACTCGTGGCTCGTGCCGACGTCGACGGAGCCCCCGAACGAGTGAACCCGGTCGCCCCGGCTTGCAACGGACGCCGACGCGACCGACACTGACGCCGTGGCTGCACACGAGATCGACGACTACCTGGTGGGGCTGCCCGACGACCAGCGGCGGGCGCTCGACGACCTCCGCACGACGATCCTGACGGTGTTGCCCGACGCCGAGCAGGGCATCTCCTACAAGCTCCCGGCCTTCCGTTCCGGTGGCGCGCTCGTGGCGGGGTTCGGCGCCTTCAGCAACCACCTCAGCTACCTGCCGCACAGCGGTACCGTGCTCCCGTCGCTCCGGCTCGACGCAGCCGGCTACGACTGCACCAAGTCGTCGCTCCACTTCACCCCGGAACGCCCGCTGCCGCCGGATCTGGTCGAACGGCTGATCGAGGCACGGCTCGCCGAGATCCGCGGCGACTGACGACACCGACGCCGGTGCTGGCATGCTGCTCGGGTGCGTGTGATCGGCATCGACCTGGCGGCGAGTCCGGCGTCGACGGGCGTCGTCGTGCTGGAAGCGTCCAGCGGTCGGTGGTCGGCGAGCGCCGTACGCGACGAACCCGACGACGACCTGCTGGTGTCGCTCGCCGTCGACGCCCACGCGATCGGCGTCGACGCTCCGCTGGGCTGGCCCGACGCGTTCGTGGAAGCAGTGGTCGCACACCATCGAGGCGATCGGTGGACCGGTTCGACCGACCGTCGCCCGTTGACCCATCGGCTCACCGATCGATCCACCCGTGCCGTGGTCGGGCGGTACCCGTTGTCGGTGTCGGCCGACCTGCTCGGCGTCGTCGCGATGCGAGCTGCACTGCTGCAACAGCGATGGACCGACGAGGTGTGGGACGGTGTCGCAGCACCGCGCGACGGGAGTGGCGTCCTCAGCGAGACCTACCCGGCGGCAGCGTTCGCGGCGTGGGGCATCACCTGCCGTGGATACAAGGCCCGGAACCGACCGGAGGAGGCACGAGCGGTCCGAAGCGACATCGTCGGACGGTTACGCCGATCGACGAGCGCGTGGCTCGACACCTCCGACCTCGAGCACCTCGCGGTCGACGACGATCACGTCCTCGATGCCTGGGTGTGTGCGCTGATCGCGATCGCCGTCCACACGGGATCGACCACGCCGCCCGACGCCTCCCAACGAGCGATCGCGAGACGCGAGGGCTGGATCCACGTCCCGACGTCGCCGCTCGACGAGCTCCGGCCGGGAGGCTGACCGAACTCAGCGTCGGATCAGACGAGCGTGCTCGATCTGGAGGCACCGATCCTGGACCACGTCGAGCCCGGAATCGGCGGCGCGTCCGGCAGCGACGTCGTCGGTGAGACCGAGCTGGAACCACACGGAGGAGGCGCCGACCGCGATCGATTCGTCGACGACACCGGCGAGGTGCTCGGTTCGGCGGAACACGTCGACCATGTCCGGCGTCTCGGGGAGCGCAGCCAGACTCGGGTACACGGGGCGCCCGAACAACTCGTCGATGGTCGGGTTCACGAGCCACAGGGCCCAGTCGGTGTGGTCGATGAGGTAACGGGTGACGGTGTGACTGGGGCGACGCGGATTGTCGGAGACCCCGACGACGGCGACGGAGCGTGTCCGTCGGAGCAGGGGACGCAGGTCGTCCGAGTGGTCGATCACCGACATGGTGGGCGTGCGGGAACGATGGGCGGTTGCACGGCCTCATCTTGCGGCCCGGGTGCCGCTGCGGCAACCCGCGCCGCACACTCGGCCGCCGGAACGTGAGGTCCGAAACCGGCGAGTCGTCCGAGGCGCGCCACCCGTATCGTCGGCGGCGATGGCGAATTCGACCGTGCTCCCCGGCATCGCACCCGAAGATCTCTCGATGGGGCCGACCGACTGGGCCCGATGGGCTGCCCCGGGGCTGATCTGGGGGTCGAGCTTCTACCTCATCGCCGAAGGACTCGATGCGTTCTCGCCCTACCTCGTGTCGTGGCTCCGCATCGGGTTCGGCATGGTGGTGATCGCCGCGTTCGGCGGGTGGCGCGGTTCGGTGGACCGGGCGGCGTGGGCGCGCATCGTCGTCCTGTCGGTCGTGTGGATGGCGATGCCGCTCACGCTGTTCTCGCTCGCCGAGGAACGTGTGTCCTCGAGCGTGACCGGCATGCTCAACGGTGCGAACCCGATCTTCACCGCCGCCGTGGCTGCCGTCATCGTCGGGGCGCTCCCACCACGACGTCAGATGGTCGGCCTCACCGTCGGCCTGCTCGGAATCGTGATGATCGCGGCGCCCACCTGGTCGGAGGGGTCGTCCAGCGCGAGCGGGATCGTGATGATCCTCGGCGCGCTCGCGTGCTACGGCGTGGCGCTCAACGTGGCCGGGCCGGTGCAGCGCCGAGTCGGGTCGATCGCCGTGATCGGACGAGCGTTGCCGCTCGCGTTCGTGTGGACGGCCCCGATGGGGATCGCCGGCGTGGGCGAGTCGACGTTCGCCTGGGGCAGTTTCCTCGCCGTTGCGGTGCTCGGCGCGTTCGGAACCGGCGTCGCGTTCGTGTTGATGGCGTCGAACACCGGCCGGTACGGCAGCACCCGTGCGTCGAGCACCACCTACCTGATCCCGGCGATGTCGATCGCGCTCGGCGTGGCACTCCGCGGCGAGACCACCGACGCGATCGCCCTCGCAGGCAGCGCCGTCGCGGTGGCCGGCGCCTATCTCGTGAACACCGCCCGGCGAACGTGAGAACCGCCTGAGGTAGGGTCGCGTCATGTTGCCGACCGCTCCGTTCGGGTCGACCGGACACCGCTCGACCCGGGTTATCTTCGGTGCTGCCGCGCTCGGTGGCATGAGCCAGCGACGCGCCGACGCCACGCTCGAGCTGATCGACGCCGCCGGGGTCAATCACATCGACACGGCGGCGAGCTACGGGGCGAGCGAAGACCGACTGCAGCCGTTCCTGACCGATCACCGCGACCGGTTCTTCCTCGCGACGAAGACCGGCGAGCGCGGCGGTGCGGCGGCGCGGGCCGAACTCGAACGCTCCCTCGAGCGGATGGGTGTCGACCATGTCGACCTCGTCCAACTCCACAACCTCGTCGAACCCGACGAATGGCGACTCGCGTTCGAGCCCGGCGGTGCCGTCGCCGCACTCGAGCAGGCGCGCGCCGAAGGCCTGACCCGTTTCATCGGGGTCACCGGACACGGCCTGCGGATCGCCGGCATGCACCTGCGGAGTCTCGACGCGTTCCCGTTCGACAGCGTGCTGTTCCCGTACAACCACTCGTTGCTCGGCGTCGACGACTACGGCGCCGACGTCGGAGCGCTCCGATCGCTGTGCGGCGAGCGCGGCGTCGCGGCACAGACGATCAAGTCGATCGCACGCGGCCGATGGGACGACCCCGACCAACCACACTTCAGCTGGTACGAGCCGCTGACCGATCCCGATGCGATCGGGCGCGCAGTGCGCTTCGTGCTCGCCGAACCCGACCTGTTCCTGAACACGACGAGCGACGCCCGGCTCCTGCCGGCGATCCTCGACGCCGCGAGAGGCGATCTGACGGCGCCGACCGACGACGAGATGGCCGCCGACGCCGAACGGTACGGCGTGGCCCCGTTGTTCGACGGACGCGAGCTCGAGCGGATCTGACCCCGGCGGGACGCTCAGCCGGCCTGTTCGACCAGACTCGTCTCGCCGGGGCACACGCCGGCGTCGACCAGCAGTCCGGCGAGGATCAGGTAGCCGTCTTCGTCGTAGCTCCGGCTGTCGTCGCCCTGCAGCGTGCTGCACACCGTCGCCACGGCGAGGTCGGCGGCAGGGCTCGTGGCCTGCTCGGCGAGACCCGCCTGCACGGCGAACGCCCGCCCGGCCTCGAGTGCGGCGTCGCAGGTCGCCAGCGCGGTGTCGAAGGTGACACCGGTGACCGTGCACGACACGCCGAGGATCTGTCCCGTCGTGGTCGAGTCGACGACCTGGCCGGCCTCGGGTGCCGTCGCGACGTACGGCGACGACGAATACGACAGCCGCTGCCACGACCAGCCGGTCGACGGGTCGTCGACCCCGACCAGGACCTCTTCCTCGTCGAGCCACAGCGTGACGGCGTGGTTGTCGACGTCGTCGACGCCGGGAAGGGCGGTCTCCTGGAAGTCCTGCCACTGCAACGGGAACGCCTCGGCGAACGAGGCGAGATCGAGGGACAGCTCGTAGCGGACGCGCTGATTGTCGTCGTCGTCGCCTTCGTCGACCTGATCGACCAGATCGATGTACCCGCGCCGCAGGCGGTTCGTGAGGATCGCATCAGCCGTCGAGTCGTCGCGTACGTACGCGATGGCACGGTCGATCGACTGCACGACGGGGTCGGACGAGTCGACCGACACCCAGAAGCCGTCGTCGGTCCGGGCGAACACCTCGACACCGTCGGGGCTCGTGAGGCTGTCGGTGGCGTTCGGACTGCCCGCGAGCCCGACGAACTCGTACGAACCCGAGTCGGTGTCGAACGTCAGCGTGCCCTGCAGTGGGATCTGCGCCGACGTCGACGTGATGAGGATGCTCGTCTGCTGGACCTCGGGCACGTCGGGGCCGGCGGCCGGGATCTGGTCGCGGTCGAGCCAGTCCTGCACGTAGCGGGCACCGACGTAGATGCCGATGGCGGCAGCCCCGAACAGGCAGGTGGCGATCAGGCCGCGGGCGAGGCGGCGATACCACGGGTTGGCGCGGCGGTACACGCTCCGGTTGCGTTCGTCGCGGCTGCGGTACACGTTCGCGGCTGCGCCGGCGGGCGCACCACGGGTCGGGACCTCGTCGACGGGAGGCGGCGGGGACGCCGCTGCCGCGCCGAGTCGTGGCTCGTTCGGGTCGATCTCGGCGGTGGCGACCCCGGCCGCCGGCGCGTCGGCCGGTTCGGGCGTCGTGCCGAGTGGGTCACCGTCGTCGGTGCCGCCGCCGTGCCAGGCGGCCGAGAGGGCGCCGAGGGTCGCGGTGGTGTCGGTGTCGTCGACCGGTCGGTCGGCGGGTTCGGTCGGGGCGGCGACGACATCGTCATCGCCGGCGTGGGGATCGTCGGCAGGGTCGGACGCGACGGATCGACCCGTCTCAGCGTCTGCCGCCTCGGGCCCGGTCGTCGTGTCCGTCGTCTCGGGAACGTCGTCCGGTTCGGACGCGTCGCGTTCACCCACCGTCATGCGCACATCGTGCCAGATCAGCCGCCCTCGCGCGGGTGACTGCTGTCGAGCGCCGTTCGGGCGGCAGCAGCCGGGTACGACGAGCACCACCTTTCGGACACGAGCCTTCCCCGCCGGTACGCTCGACTGCGTGTCTGGCACAGAGACCTCCGGATCGGCGTTCGGGACCAACTCCTGGCTCGTCGAAGAGATGTACGAGCGTTACGTCGCCGATCCCACTGCGGTAGCCGAGTCGTGGCGAGAGTTCTTCGAGGACTACACCTCGATCTCCGCACCGGCCCACCAGAACGACGCCGCGCCCGCACCCGCACCGACGGCCGACAGCAACGGCGCGTCGACGCCCCCGCCGCCGCCCGCCGACGCCACCCCCACCCCGGCACCGGCACCCGCCGCCCCCGCGACCAAGGCCGACAAGGCCGACAAGCCCGACAAGGCCGACGAGCCCGGTGAACTGATCAAGGGCGTCGGGGCAGCCATCGTGCGCAACATGGCGGCGAGCCTCGAGGTGCCGACCGCGACCAGCTTCCGCAACGTGCCGGCCAAGCTGCTCGAGGTCAACCGGAAGGTGATCAACGGGTACCGCACCCGTGCCGGACTCGGCAAGGTCAGCTTCACCCACCTGATCGGCTACGCGGTCGTCCGCGCCATCGCCGAGACCGTGCCGAACATGAAGAACGGCTACGTCGAGGGCGCCGACGGCAAGCCGCGTCTCGTTCGCAACGACCACGTCAACATGGGGCTCGCCGTCGACGTCGACAAGGGCGACGGCACCCGCACCCTGGTCGTACCGGTGCTCAAGCAGGCCGACACCCTCGACTTCGCCGGCTTCCTGGCGGCGTACAACGAGATCATCCGCAAGGTCCAGAACAACAAGTTGACCCTCGACGACTACGCCGGGGCGAACGTCAGCCTGACCAACCCGGGCACGATCGGCACGGTGCAGTCGGTGCCGCGTCTGATGCCCGGGCAGGGCGTGATCGTCGGCGTCGGCAACATCGACTATCCGGCCGAGTTCGAAGGTGCCGACAAGCGCAACCTGTCGTCGCTCGGTGTGTCGAAGGTCGTCACCGTCACGAGCACCTACGACCACCGCATCATCCAAGGCGCCGAATCGGGCCTGTTCCTGAAGCGGGTCCACGAGTTGCTGCTCGGCGAGCACGGCTTCTACGAGGACATCTTCCACGACCTCGACATGCCGTACGAGGCGGTCAAGTGGCGCCCCGACACCAACCCGATCGACCGCGAAGAGGCGATGCTCGCCAAGCAGATGGCGGTCGCCAAGCTCATTCGTGTCCATCGTGTGCGCGGCCATCTGATCGCCGATCTCGACCCGCTGCGGTGGAAGGAACCCCACACCCCGGTCGAACTCGACCCGGCCACGTACGGCCTCACCATCTGGGACCTCGACCGCGAGTTCCTCACCGACGGCGTGGGTGGCAGCGACAAGATGTCGCTCGGCGACCTGCTCGGTGTGCTGCGCGACGCGTACTGCCGCACGATCGGCGTCGAGTACATGCACATCCAGAACACCGAAGAGCAGCGGTGGATCCAGGAGCGTGTCGAGACCAAGCCGCCGTCGTTCGAGAAGGATCAGAAGATGCGGATCCTCGAGCGGCTCAACGCCGCCGAGGCGTTCGAGAAATTCCTGGCCACGAAGTACGTCGGCACGAAGCGCTTCGGGATCGAGGGCGCCGAGTCGGCGATCCCGATCCTCGACGAGATCCTGTCGCACGCCGCCGACGAGGGGCTCGACGGATCGGTGCTCGGCATGGCCCACCGTGGCCGCCTGAACGTGCTGTCGAACATCGTCGGCAAGAGCTACGAGGCGATCTTCTCCGAGTTCGAGGGCCACGTCGACCCGAACACCGTGCAGGGTTCCGGCGACGTCAAATACCACCTCGGGGCGACGGGCAAGTACCACAGCCCGTCCGGCGCCGACATCAAGGTCGAGTTGGCCGCGAACCCGAGCCACCTCGAGACGGTCGACCCGATCGTCATGGGCATGGTTCGTGCCCAACAGGACCAGATCGAGCCGATGGGTGCGTTCTCGGTGCTGCCGCTGCTCATCCACGGCGACGCGGCGTTCGCCGGCCAGGGCGTCGTCGCCGAGTGCCTCGCCATGAGCGACATCGGCGGCTACCGCATCGGCGGCACGATCCACCTCATCATCAACAACCAGATCGGCTTCACGACCGCGCCCGAGTGGAGTCGCTCGTCGATGTACTGCTCCGACGTCGCGAAGACGGTGCAGGCGCCGATCTTCCACGTCAACGGCGACGACCCCGAGGCGTGCGTCCGGGTGGCCCGGATGGCGTGGGAGTACCGCCAGAAGTTCCACAAGGACGTCGTCATCGACATGGTGTGCTACCGCCGCCACGGTCACAACGAGGGCGACGACCCGAGCTACACGCAGCCGCTCATGTACAAGGCGATCGCCGAACGCCGGAGCGTCCGCAAGGTCTACGTCGAGACGTTGGTGAAGCGCGGCGACATCACCGTCGAGGAAGCCGAGCAGGCGCTCGAAGACTTCCAGGGCAAGCTCCAGGTCGCGCTCGACGAGACCCGTTCACGCAACACCGAGGCGCCGAAGGTGCCCCGCCCGCCGAAGCCGCTCGGCGTGCTGCCGCACATCCCGACCGGCGTCGAGCGGGCGACGCTCGAACGGATCTTCCACCAGCTCACGAACTATCCCGAGGGCTTCACACCGCATCCCAAGCTCGTGCGCCAGTTCGAGACGCGGTCGAAGCAGTTCGAGGCCGAGCACGACGTCGACTGGGCGACGGCGGAGGCGCTCGCGATCGGTTCGCTGATCCTCGAAGGCGCCCCTGTCCGCTTGGCGGGCGAGGACTCACGACGCGGCACGTTCAGCCAGCGGCACGCAGCACTCGTCGATTTCGAGACCGGGCAGCCGTGGATCCCGCTCGCCGACATCGACGGCGCCGAAGCCAACTTCTGGGTCTACGACTCGTTGCTGTCGGAGTACGCGGCGTTGGGCTACGAGTACGGGTACGCCCACTCGAATCCTGATGCGCTCGTGATGTGGGAAGCGCAGTTCGGCGACTTCGTCAACGGTGCCCAGATCATCATCGACCAGTACATCGTCGCCGCGGAAGACAAGTGGGGGCAGCGCAACGGCGTGGTGCTCCTGCTGCCGCACGGCTACGAGGGGCAGGGCCCGGAGCACTCGTCGGCTCGGATCGAGCGGTTCCTCACCCTCGCGGCGGAGGACAACATGCAGGTCGTCAACGCGACGACCGCACGGCAGTACTTCCACCTGCTGCGCCGGCAGGTGCACCAGGAGCGCCAGACGCCGCTGGTCGTGTTCACGCCGAAGCAGGGGCTGCGCATGAAGCAGACCCGGAGTCACATCGACGAGTTGACGACCGGCTCGTTCGAAGAGGTGCTCGACGATCCGCACGTCACCGATCCCGACGCCGTGAGCCGCATCGTGTTCTGCTCGGGCAAGGTCGCCTGGGACGCGATGGCCGAACGCGACGCCCGCGAGGCGCCGGTGGCCGTCGTCCGTGTCGAGCAGCTGTTCCCGTTGCCGACCGACCGGATGCTCGACATCGTCCAGAACCGGTACCCGAATGCCCGCGAGCTGGTGTGGCTCCAGGAGGAGCCGGAGAACATGGGCCCGTGGCATTTCATCGAGCACCACACCTGGCGCGTGAAGGACCTCGGCTACGACCTCCGGCACGTGGCCCGGGTCGAGTCGGGCAGCCCGGCCACCGGATCGAAGACGGTGCACGACCAGGAACACGCCGACCTGATGGACGGCATCTTCGACGGCCTCTGAGGATGCGGTGCGCGCCGGGCGCTGACCCGTACGATGGGCCACCGAGTGCTCGCGCGCTCGGTGGAACAACATGACGAACCAGAACAGCAAACCAGACCTCTTCGTCGTCGATGGCTCGAACATCGCCACGGAAGGTCGGTCCAAGCCCAGCCTCGAACAGCTCAACGAAGCGGTCACCGCCTTCCGCGAGGAATACCCCGACGTCGACGTCACCGTGGTGGTCGACGCGACGTTCGGACACCGCATCGCCAAGGGGGAGGTGAAGCAGTTCGACAAGGCGGTCGCCAACAACGAGCTGGTCACGCCGCCGGCCGGCGCCGTGGGTCGAGGTGATGCCTTCATCCTCGCCATCGCCGACAAGGCGAACGCCGGGGTCTTCTCGAACGACTCCTTCCAGGAGTTCCACGGCGACTACGGCTGGCTCTTCGAGCACGGCCGTCTGATCGGCGGCAAGCCGGTCCCGCACGTCGGGTGGGTCTTCGTCGACCGCAACCCGGTTCGTGGGCCGAAGAGCCGAGAGTCGATCCGTGCGGCCAAGAAGGCCGAAGCCGCCGACGAACCGGCCACCGCAGCCAAGGACAAGGCGCAGCGACGGGTCCGGAAGAAGAAGGCGGCCGCCGCCGAGCCGGGCGACCAGCCGTCGAACGAGCAGACCGACGAGTCGACGTCGGGGACGCAGCCGGACGACGCCAAGCAGTCCGACGCCAAGCAGCCCGACGCCAAGAGCAGCCGCTCGAGACGAGGTCGGGGCAAGCAGAGCAGCACCAAGTCCGACGCCGCCGCGCCGGACGGTGCCAAGCAGGAGAACGCGAAGCAGGACGGCGGCTCGTCGACCAAGCACGTCAACGAGCTCGTGAACTTCCTCGAGTTCGTCGAGAAGCACGCCGTCGGTCAGACGATCACCGCGACGGTGGCGAGCTACTCCTCGCACGGCGCCTACGCCGACTTCGGCGACGTCCAGGTGTACATCCCGCTCCGCCTGATGGCCGACCCCGCACCCACGAGTGCGCGCAAGGCCGTCACCATCGGTGACGAGCTCGAGGTCGTGGTCGCGGCGTTCTCGCCCGATCGGCGCAGCATCGACGTGGCCCTGCCTGCGATGGCCGACCGGATCGAGCTGCCCGACGGGCAGACCCGGAGCAGCGACGACGACGAACCCGAGGCGAAGCCGAAGAAGCGACGGGCCTCACGTCGACGGGGCAAGAAGGCCGCCGCCGACGCAGCCTCGGACACGACCGGGCAAGATGCTGCGGCGCCGGCGGACGACTCGTCGAGCGGATCGTCCGAGACCGTGCCGGAACCGGCGAACGACTCGGCCGGAACGACGGCCGACGAGCCCGCTCCTGCCAAGGCGCCGGCGAAGAAGCGTGCGGCGAAGAAGAAGGCGGCGGCGAAGAAGGCGCCGGCCAAGAAGAAGGCGGCCGCCAAGAAGGCGCCGGCCAAGAAGAAGGCGGCTGCCAAGAAGGCGCCGGCCAAGAAGAAGGCGGCTGCCAAGAAGGCCCCCGCCAAGAAGGCGGCGGCGAAGAAGGCGGCCGCCAAGAA
>JBPEWX010000009.1:0-3409 GCA_052032235.1 Ilumatobacter sp.
CCGCCGATCTGCTCGTGCCGCGCGGCACCGTCACCGCCATCGTCGGAGCGACCGGTGCCGGCAAGAGCACGATGGTCGACCTCATCGGCGGTGTGCTGCCTGCCACGACGGGGACGGTGTCGGTCAC
The DNA here is from genome assembly GCA_052032235.1 of Ilumatobacter sp. Taxonomy (GTDB): domain Bacteria; phylum Actinomycetota; class Acidimicrobiia; order Acidimicrobiales; family Ilumatobacteraceae; genus Ilumatobacter. Next base: position 128 of record JBPEWX010000009.1, read on the forward strand.
ACCCGGACCGACCGCGATCGTGTTCCAGGAGGCCTTCCTGTTCGGCGGCACGGTCCGCGACAACGTGACGGTCGGTCTCGACGTCACCGACGACCAGGTGTGGGAGGCGCTCGGCTGGGCCTGCGCCGACGACTTCGTCCGCGATCTCCCCGACGGGCTCGACACCGCCGTCGGCGAACGCGGCGTCACCTTGTCGGGCGGCCAGCGTCAGCGCATCGCACTCGCCCGCGCCCTCGTCCGCCGACCCGCCCTGCTGCTGCTCGACGACACCACCTCGGCACTCGACCCGGCGACCGAACTCGCCGTGCTCGACAACCTGCGCACCGCGCTCGAGCACACCTCGATCGTGATGGTCGCCTCGCGGCCCTCCACCATCGCCCTCGCCGACGACGTCTTGTTCATGGCGCAGGGCCGCATCCTCGACCACGGCAAACACGAGCGGCTCATGCGCGACGTCCCCGCCTATCGAGAACTCGTCGAGGCGTTCGAGACCGACCGCGCCGCACCGGCCGGAGGTGCGTCATGACCCATCACGTGATGACCGAACCGATCGGCCGCTTCTCCGCCTCGGGCACCATCGGGCGTGGCCTCCAGGAGGCACCGATCCTGCGCCAGGGTCTCGCGCTCACCTGGCTCCTCGCCGCCGTCGGCGCCGGCGGCCGTGTCATCGTGCCGATCGTCATCCAGCAGGCGATCGACCGCGGCCTCGACGACAGCGGTTCGGGCATCAGCGTCGACATGTCGTTCGTCGCCTGGTGCGCCGTGATCGGCATCGTCGCCCAACTGATCGCGGCCGTCAGCCAACGCGCCGCGATCGTCCGCCTCGGCACCCGCAGCGAGCAGGCACTCAACGACCTGCGGACGCGGCTCATCAACCACATCCACAAGATCAGCCTCGCCGACCACAACGAGGAACGCCGCGGCGCACTCGTCGCCCGCACCACCAGCGACATCGAGACGCTCGCCGAGTTCTTCCGATGGGGCGGCCTCGCCTGGCTGATCAACGGCACCCTGATGGTGATCGTCGCGGGCGTCATGCTCGCCTACAACTGGCTGCTCGCCCTGATCGCGATCGGGTTCGCCATCCCGCTGTTCATCGTGCTGCAGGCCGTGCAGCGCCACCTGGTCAAGGCCTACGAGACGGCACGCCGACGGGTCGGCGACATGCTCGGCTCCGTCAGCGAACTCGTCACGGGCGCCGAGACGATCCGCGCGTACGACGCCGGCGACATGCTGCTCGAACGCAACAACGAGCTGGTGAAGAAGCGATCCGACGCCCAGATCCGCGGCGGCATCATCGGCGCGTTCCTGTTCCCGCTCGGCGAGGTGTTCTCGGTCGTCACGATCGCGACCATCGTCGCGGTCGGCGTCGGCATCGGCCCCGGCGGCGGGCTCACGTCGGGCGCCCTGATCGGCTTCATCTTCCTGACGTACCGGTTCCTCGAACCGATCGCCGAGTTCACCGAGGTGCTCGACCAGACCCAGACCGCGGTCGCCGGCCTGCGCCGCGTGCTCGGCGTGCTCGACATCCCCGTCGAACCACCGCCGCCCGAACACCCACGCCCCCTGCCCGCCGGCCGCCTCGACATCGACATCGACGACGTCACCTTCGCCTACCGCAGCCGCGGCGTGCGCACCGGCTCCGACGACGTCGTGCTCGAACACATCTCGATCCACATCCCCGCCGGGCAACAGGTGGCGATGGTCGGCGCGACCGGGTCGGGCAAGACGACGCTCGGCCGCCTCATCGCCCGCATGGCCGACCCGATCGCCGGCGACATCCGCCTCGGCGGGGTGCCGCTCAGCCAGGTGGCCGACGCCGACCTGCGCTCGCGGCTCGTCGTCGTGGCGCAGGAACCGTTCCTCTTCGACGACTCCATCTACGCGAACGCCGTGTTCTCGAAGCCCGACACCGGCCGAGCCCAGGTCGAGCGGCTCGTCGACACGCTCGACGTCCGCGACTGGATCGACTCGTTGCCGGAGGGGCTCGACACCCGGGTCGGTGAGCGCGGCGACGCGCTCTCGGCGGGTGAACGTCAGCTCGTCGCGCTCCTGCGTGCCGGCATCGCCGACCCCGACGTGTTGATCCTCGACGAGGCGACATCGTCGGTCGACGCGCTCACCGAGGTCCGCACGTCACGTGCCCTCCAGCACCTCGCCGAAGGCCGGACCACCATCGCGATCGCACACCGCCTGTCGACGGCGGCACGCGCCGACCGGGTGCTGGTGCTCGACCACGGCCGACTCGTGGAAGACGGCCACCACGACGAACTCCTCACCGCCGACGGCCCGTACCGCAGGCTGTACGACGCCTGGCTCGCCGCGACCTCCACGTCCTGACCCCATCCGTTTCGGGTACCCGTGCCGCGGGTAGCCCCGGGTGTCAGCGACACGAGGAGGAACCTCGACATGGCAGAGCCGTACGTCATCACGTCACCGTGCATCGACACCAAGGACAAGGCGTGTGTGGAGGTGTGTCCGGTGCAGTGCATCTACGAGATCCGCGACGGCAAGCTCGTCTCCGAGTTCCCCGACGGTGAGGTCGCGAACGAGCACCAGCCGCACCCCGACCTGCAGCACCTGCACGGCGACTCGATGCTCTACATCAACCCGGACGAGTGCACGGCGTGCGACGCGTGCATGCCGGTGTGCCCGGTCGACGCCATCTTCCCCGGCGACCAGGTGCCCGACGACGAAGCCGAGTTCGTCGACGTCAACCGGTTCGTCTTCGCCGACGCAACCGCCGGCGCCTGACCCGAACCGCCTACCCGCAGGGGAGCGTGGTGAGATCGAGACGGCTGCCGTCGGCGATGCCGAGGCCGTCGAGGTCGCCCTGCACCGTCTCGATCGCCACGAGGAACTCGGGCGCGGTCGGGTACAGCGGACACGGGTCGGCCTCGCACGGCTCCATGTCGAACGAGTCGAGGTAGTCACCCTGCTCGTCGAAGAACGCGATCGACAGCGGCAGCAGCGTGTTCTTCATCCAGAACGATCCGGTGTGCGGGGCGTCGTACACGAATGCCATGCCGTCGCCGGCGCCGAGGTCGGTGACCCCCATCAGGCCTTGCGCCCGCGACCGCGACGAGTCGGCCAGCCACAGGCACAACTCGCACACCTCACCGTCGGCCGTGGTCACCGTGGCGTGCACCAGGTCGAACCCGCTCGGCGTCACCGGCGAACCGGAGACGGGAGGCAGCGACGTCCCGGCCGTCCCGTCCGTCGTCGCCCCGGTCGTCACGTCGCTGGTCGCCACGCTCGTGGTGTCGGTCGTCGGTGGCGTCG
>JBPEWX010000090.1:0-8093 GCA_052032235.1 Ilumatobacter sp.
GACGAGGCGTACGACGGCGAGGCTCGTGTCGTGTGGAAACGCCAGAACGTCTGGAACAACGACGGCGACGTCGCCCATTTGGTCGGTGGCGGCACGGTGCAGACCACGGGCTGCTGACATCATCGCCCACGGTCGCTGCCGTGACGGGGTAGCGAAAACGACGAAGGCCCCGGCGTGTTGCCGGAGCCTTCGTCTCTGTGTCGGGCTGAGAGGATTTGAACCTCCGGCCCCTTGTCCCCCAGACAAGTGCGCTAACCAAACTGCGCCACAGCCCGTTGACAAGCGATGCTTGCGAGCCACGATCCTACCGACTGTGAACGGGATCTCACACCAGTCGAGTGACTCCGACGTGACTCGGCCGAGTGCGGGAGCGACCGAGGACCCGGCCGCGTCGCGCAGCCGACGTGACCGGGTCCGGGCCGTCCGGAGACTCAGACGGCGACGTTGAACGAGCGCATGATCTGGTCGAGCGCCTCGTAGTCGGCGACGGTCACGACCTGCACCGCCACGAGCACGCCGTAGCGGCCGTCGACGGAGTTGGTCGCGACCACCACGTACTCGGTGTTCGTGCCGCCGCACGACACGAAGTTCTCGTACTGGCCGACGAAGAACCCGTCGTCGTAGTCGGTGCGACCGAGCGACTCGCAGTCGGCCGGGGTGACGAGATCGAGCATCTCCCCCGCCGACGTGCCGGCCAGCGCCTCGCTGGCCAGGAACTCCATGCCGGGCGTCGCCCACGTGTTCCGATAGCCCTCGATGTCGGGCGATGCGGTGATCGACGGTGACGCCAACCCGTCGCCGAGATCGATCGACGTGCCGTCCAGTTCCGCCCATGCCGTGGGGACCTGCACGGTGATCGTGCCGGTGTCGTCGGTGACGGTCATGTAGTCGGCGTAGGCGTCGCCGCTCGCAGCGTCGTCACCGAGTTCCTCGGCGAAGCTGAACGCCGTGACGAGCCAGTCGCCGTTCAGTTCACCCTCGAGCACCTCGGCGGTGCTGTAGCGGAGCACCTCGATCGCCAGCTGGTCGTCGGCGTCGTGGGAGCGCAGCACATCGCAGTAGTCGCGCATCGTGCCGTCGAGCCCGACCGAGACGCCCTCGATCCGGGTGACGATGTCGCCGGGTTGCACGCCGGCCTCGTCGGCGGCCGAACCGGACTTCACGCCCGACACCCACAGGCCGGTGATCGACCCGTCCTCGTTCGCGACGATCTGGCCGTTGATGCCGACCGAGTCGACGTCGGTGCCGGCCGCGAGGTCGTCGACGATCGGCTTCGCGACGTCGGCGGCGATGGCATAGAACTGTGACTGGTTCGTCTGTGCCGACGATGCGTAGTGCACCCCGGCGACCAGGGTGTCGGCCGTGACGAGGGGGCCACCCGAGTTGCCCGGCTGGGACGACGCGTCGTGCTCGATCGCGTGGTCGATCGATGCCCAACTGGTGTCGCCGCCCGCCCGTTCCTTCGAGATGACGCCACGGGTCAGGGTGTACTCGGGGTCACCGAGCGGGAATCCCGCCACGTACACCTCGGTGCCGGGCGCGTTGGCGCCACTGAACCACGACAGCGCCGGGAGGGGCGCTCCGTCGATCTCGATGACGGCGAGGTCGGAACACTCCGAGACGCCGAGCACCTTTGCGTTGCGCGGCGTGTCCTCGTCGTGGACCCAGACCTCGAGCTTGCCGGCGCCGGTCACCACGTGGTTGTTCGTGACGGCGATGTTGCCCTGGCCGCTCGCGTCGCCCATGTCGATGACGAAGCCCGAGCCACGCCCGGCGCCCTCGTAGGCGCCGAACTCCGGGTCGACGAAGGTGCCGGTCGCCTCGATCTGGATGACCGACGGCTGCACGGTCTCGAGACCACCGGTGGGCTGGGTGGGTTCGGTCGGGGCCGCCGTCGTCGGGGCGGCGGTGTCGGTCGGGGCTGCGGTGGTGGCGACGGTGGTCGGCACCTGGCTGGTGGGTGCTGCTGCGGGCACCGTGTCGGTCGGGGCGTCCGCCGTGTCGTCGCCCCCACCGCACGCGGCGAGCGTGGCGGCGAGCGCGACGACACCGGCGAGTCGCCGGGTCGTGTGCTGAATCATGGGTGTCTCCTGTCTGACTGATGGATGACACCAGTTGGCAGGAGACCGCTTGCAGGCCGCTTGACACCCGCTGACGACGACGCTCGCCGTCAGACGAAGATCTCGACGAAGCGCCAGCCGAGATAGACGACGAGGCCGACCACCAGGAGCTTGAAGTGCCACGGGGTGCTCTCGTCGACCGACTCTTCGGCCGCACGCGCCTCGATCTCACCGACCTGACGGCCGCACGTCGGGCACGTGCCGTCGTCGTTCAGCGAAGACGGCGTCAGGTACTTCGAGCAGTCTTCGCACCACGGCACGGCGAGGCACGGTACCGCCGCCGTCCGGGGTTGCGTCAATCGCTCTTCTTGCGGATGCGCAGCTTGATCGGCGTCGAGCCGAACTCGAACTCTTCGCGGATGCGCCGCTCGAGGTAGCGGACGTGATGCTGTGGGAGCTCACGGTTCACGAAGAGCGTGAACGTCGGCGGATCGGTGGCGCCCTGCACGGCGAACAGCACCTTGGCGCCACCGCCGGCGGGCGATTGCTGCTGCGCGTCGGCGATGACCTTGTTGACGTCCTTCGTCGGCACACGGCGGTGGTACTGGGTGATCGCCTCCTGCAACCGTGGCCGCAGCTTGTGGACGTTCTTGCCGGTCAGCGCCGAGATCTTCAGCACGGGGACGTCGCCGAGGAAGGCCAGCTTGCGCTTCACGCCGGCCTCGATCTCGATGCGATGCTCGGGATCGTCGATCAGCTCCCACTTGTTCAGGAGCACCACGATCGGACAGCCCGACGCGTCGACGCGTTCGGCCAGACGCTGATCCTGGCCCGTGACGCCTTCGGTGGCGTCGATCACGAGGAGGGCGACGTCGGCGTCGTCGATCGCTCGCAGTGCACGGACCATCGAGTAGTACTCGGCCGAGTCGTCGATCCGGGATCGGCGACGCATGCCGGCCGTGTCGACGAAGACGATCGGACCGTCCTCGGTCTCGACCACGGTGTCGATCGCGTCGCGGGTGGTACCGGCCATGTCGTGGACGACCGAGCGGTCTTCGCCGACCAGGCGGTTGAACAGGGTGCTCTTGCCCACGTTGGGTCGGCCGACGATCGCCACGCGAGGCGCGTCAGGTGCCTCGATCTCGACGTCGCCGGTCCACGCCGCCTCGCTCGGCTCGCTGGCGACCGCCTTGTCGCCGAACCGTTCGAGCACCACGTCGAGCAGGTCGCCGGCCCGGCGTCCGTGGAGGGCGCTGACGGGGATCGCATCCCCGAGCCCGAGCGACAGGAACTGCCAGAGCTGCTCTTCGCGCTGGTTGTTGTCGGCCTTGTTCGCCACCACCAGCACCTCGTGGTCGCCACGGCGCAGCCAGTTCGCGACCGCCTCGTCCTCCTCGAGGATGCCGACGCTGGCGTCGACGACGAAGACGACGAGATCGGCCTCCTGGACCGCGGCCTCGACCTGTCGGCTCACCTTGTCGTCGAGATCGCTGCCGCGCGGCATCCAACCGCCGGTGTCGATCACCCGGAACGGCACGCCGAGCCATTCGGCTTCGAGTTCCTTGCGGTCACGGGTGACGCCGGGGCGGTCCTCGACGATCGCTTGTTGCTCGCCGAGGATCCGGTTGAACAGGGTGCTCTTGCCCACGTTGGGGCGGCCCACGATCACGAGGGTCGGGAGCGGGGAGGATTCCATGGCACTCATGATGCCGTCTCCAATGCTTGTCGCAGGGCGATGCCGTCGGTGGCGACGATCTCGACGGGGCGCGGCAGTTCGTCGACGGTGACCCCGTCGAGGAAGCGGCCGTCGTCGGAGAGGCACACGTCGGGTACGAGATAGCGGTGTCCGGCCGGTTGATCGGCCAGGACTCGTGTGAGGTCGGCGCCGGTCATCAGCCCGGTCACGCCGGTGTTGCCGCCGAAGAACTCGTTGGCGACCGGCACGACCCGGACGTCGTCGCGGCCGAGTTCGTCGATCAGGGGGGTGATCACCCGGGCACCGAACTCGCCGCTCAGGACGGCCGTCGGGACCCGCTTGGTCCGTCGGGCGCCGAGCGTGACCGGCACCGGCTCGGGCTGCTGGTCGGCGTGGTGGTCGGCGTGGTGGTCGCGCTGGCGGAGCCCGGTGTACGCGGCCGGGTTGGCGGGCAGGTCGACAGCGGCGAAGAACCCGCTGCGCACACCGGTCGCCTCCTGGGTCTCGCCGTGGAACTCCGCTTCGAACGTGCGGGCCATGCCGATGCCGTCCTCGTGCATCGGGAACCCCTCGTAGGTCTCGGCGGCCGGGAACGGTCGATCGGCCATCAGGTAGTACTCGTCGGCGGCGAACACCATCCGGCGCCCGAGCACCCGGTGGAAGACGTCCTGCCACTCGTCGACGAGGTCGACGACCCGCTTCGCCTCGTCCGGCGTGTGGAGGCGCATCGCGTCCTCCTTGTTGAACTTGGACAATCCGAGCGGGACCACGGCGACCGATTCGAGTTCGGGGAACCGGTCGAGGACACCGGCGAGGGTGTCGTCGAGCACGTCGCCGTCGTTCAGCCCGGGGCAGACGACGATCTGCCCGCGCACCTGGATGCCGTGATCGAGCAACGCCCGCAGCCAACGCAGGCTCATCGCCCCCCGCTGATTCTTCAGCATCCGGTTGCGGACGTCCGGGTCGGTCGCGTGGATCGACACGTGGAGCGGCGACAACCGCTCGGTCACCACGCGTTCGAGATCGGCCTCGGTGAAGCGGGTGAGCGTCGTGAAGTTGCCGTAGAGGAACGACAGTCGGTAGTCGTCGTCCTTCAGGTACAGGCTGCGGCGCATGCCTTTCGGCAGCTGATAGATGAAGCAGAACTCGCAGTGGTTGTCGCACGTGCGGACCCGGTCGAAGACCGCCGACTGGACCTCGACGCCCAGCGGTTCGCCCTCGCGCTTGTCGACGACGACGTCGAGCTCGAGTCCCTGACGCATCACCTCGAGTGCCGGATCGGCGACGTCGGTGGCCATCTGCCACTCGATCACGTCGCGTGGCGCGATCCCGTCGACGCGCGCGATCTCGTCGCCGGGCTGGAGCCCGGCGCGAGCGGCCGGAGAATCGGGCGCGATCGAGACGACGACAGGTGCGGACATGGCTGTACCAGGCTACGAGCCGCCGGGTCGGACACCTCCCGTCGCCGTGTGAGCCCGTCCGGCGACCCGTGCTCGGTACGCTGACCGGCACGATGAATGTCGACCGGGTACTGCTGGCCGAGCCGAGGGGCTTCTGCGCCGGTGTCGAGATGGCGATCAAGGCCTTGGCGTGGATGGTTCGCACGTTCGAGCCGCCCGTGTACTGCTACCACGAGATCGTCCACAACAAGATCGTGGTGGAACGCTTCGAGCGTCAGGGGGTCGTCTTCGTCGACGACATCGCCGAGGTGCCCGAGGGACGACCGATCATGCTGTCGGCGCACGGTTCGGCGCCCGAGGTCGTCGCCGCGGCGGCCGACCGTGGCAGCTTCGTCGTCGACTCGGTCTGCCCGCTGGTGACGAAGGTGCACCACGAGGTGAAGGTCCGTTCCGGCAAGGGGTACCGGATCGTCTACGTCGGACACGAGGGCCACGAGGAAGCCGTCGGCACGATGGCCGTCGCACCCGATTCGATCAATCGGGTGGAGAGCGTCGCCGAAGTCGGCGCACTCCCCGAGTTCGATCAACCCGTCGCCCTGCTCGCCCAGACCACCCTGTCGCACCGCGACTGGGAGGGGGTGGCGGTCCGGGTTCGTGAGCGGTTCCCCGACGTCTGGACGCCCGGTCGCTCCGACCTCTGCTTCGCCACCACCAATCGACAGTCGTCGCTGCTGGCGATGGCGCCCGAGTGCGACGCGATCGTGGTCATCGGGTCGTCGAACTCGTCGAACACCCGAGCGCTCGAGAAGCTGGCCCGCGAGGCCGGGTGCGAGCGCGTGTATCGCATCAACGTCGCCGATCAGGTGCCCGACGATCTCGAGGGCATCGTCGGCGTGACGGCCGGCGCATCGGCTCCGGAGGAACTGGTCGAGGCGGTGTTGGCCCGACTCGCACCGGCGAACGGGATCGAGGTGGTGTCGATCACCGACGAGGACGAGTACTTCCCGCCGCCCCGCGCGATCCGTGAGCTGCAGGGCTCGATCGAGATGGCGAGCACGACACTGCTCGGTGGAGCGCTGCTCGAACGGCCGGCGATGGACGACCGCAGTCTCCCGGCGAGCGAGGTCCTCGCCGCCCTCACCGAGTAGACAGTCCGACGTGCTCTCCCCCACCGCCGAGACCATCCGCCTGTTCCTGCACGTCATCGCCGCATCCGTCTGGGTCGGCGGTCAGATCGTGATGGTCGGGCTCGTCCCCCAGATCCGAGCGACGCACCCCGACGCCGTGAAGTCGATCGCGAACGGGTTCGGCAAGATCGCCTGGCCGGCCTACGTGGTGGCGGTCGTGACCGGTATCTGGAACGTGTTCGAGGTCGACGCCGGCGGCTGGGCCGCCTATCAGATCACGCTCGGCGTGAAGATCATGCTGGTGGCGATCTCGGGCGTCGCCGTGGCCGTGCACCAGTTCGGTCGCTCCAAGGTCGCCCTGGCTGCCGGCGGCGCCATCGGCTTCCTCGCCGCGTTGGCCGCGATGTACGTCGGCTTCGTCCTCACCACCGGCCGCTGACACCCCGACAACACCGAATGCGTTCACGCATTCGCAGGTCAGTTGCGGGGGACTTCGCTCCAGGGGACGTCGCGGTCGACGCGCACGTCGCCCGGGAGGCCGAGCACGCGTTCGCCGAGGATGTTGAGCATGACCTCGGTCGTACCACCCTCGATCGAGTTCGCCCGTGACCGCAGGAAGCGCTGCTGGCGGGTGGCCCCGCCGGCTGCGGTGTCCGGACGGGTCATCGCGTACTCGCCGTAGAGCATGCCCTCGGCGCCCATCAGGTCGATCATCGCCTCGTAGACGGCCTTGTTCAGGTTGGCCGACTCCATCTTGCCGATCGAACCTTCGGGACCCGGATCACCCATCCGGCGGTTCTGGCTCGCCCTGATGTTGGTGAGGCGATGCACCTCGGCGCGGATCCAGAGCTCCATGACCCTGTCGCGGCTCGCCGGGTCCTTGCGGTCCTCGGGCAGCTCGGACCACACGGCCATCAGGTCGGCGATCGAGCCCGAGCCCTGCTTCGGGATCGAGCCGCCGATCGAGGTGCGCTCGTTCATCAGCGTCGTCAGCGACGCACGCCAACCGTCGCCCGGCTTGCCGAGCATCTCGGAGTCGGGGATCCGGGTGTCGGTGAAGTACACCTCGTTGAACTCGGCCTCGCCGGTCATCTGACGCAGCGGTCGGGTCTCGACCGTCGGGTCCTCCATGTCGACCACGAACGCCGTGAGCCCGGCGTGCTTGACCGCCTCGGGGTCGGTGCGGACGACGAGCAGACCCCACTTCGACACGTGGGCGAGGGTCGTCCAGACCTTTTGGCCGTTGACGATCCATTCGTCGCCGTCCTTCACACCGCGAGACGACAGACCGGCGAAGTCGGATCCCGAACCCGGCTCGGAGAAGAGCTGACACCAGATGTCCTCGCAGGTGAACAGGGGGCGCAGGTACTTCTGCTTCTGCTCCTCGCTGCCCCACACGTGCACGGTCGGGCCGCACATGCCGTAACCGATCGGGTTGCGGACGCCACAGAACGGTCCGCCGGCGTCGCGGACCCGCTCGTTCACGATCTGCTGCAGCTTCGGGTTCAGCCCGAGGCCGCCGTAGCCCTCGTCGAAGTGGATCCAGGCCAGACCCAGGTCGTACTGGGCGCCCAGGAAGTCCTTCGCCGACGTCGTGGCCGGGGGGTGTGACTCGAGCAGATGCTCGACCAGATCGTTGACGCGTGCTTCGTCCGAGCTCATGGCCCGGCACCGTACCGACGCCCCGAGCCCCACGCCGAACCGGACGCCGAGTTCGCGGATACCGACGTCGCTGCCCGCTTCTCGGTGAATCTGGGCCACGACGCTGGACCGGATCCACCGAGAACGTGAGCCCGCCCGGCGGTGCGGC
>JBPEWX010000091.1:0-1924 GCA_052032235.1 Ilumatobacter sp.
GGTGGGCGGGGGCAACGGCGGATCGCCACCGCCACTCGGTCGGCCGCCGATGGTCACCGTCACCGGACCGGTGGCGGGTTCGGTGAGGGTCGCCGGCGTGATCGACTTCGACGCGCTGACGACGAGACCGAGGTCGGTGAGACCCATCTCGGCGTCGGCGCTCGCCTCGGCCGTCCAGTTGTCGGGATTCGGGATGTTGATCTCGGGGATGTCGACCAGGTCGGAGCCGGTGACGGTGACCTGGTTGTCGACCGGCGAGAGATCCTCGGTGGGCGGTGTGCCGCTGACACGACCTTGCGTCCGGAGACGAACGGCGAACTGCACGGTCGCCGTGGCCGAACCGTCGGTGTCGGCGACGTTGATGCGGCCACCCGAGTAGGTGATGACCATGCCGGTCACGTCGTCGAGGTCGGCCTCGACGAGGGCGAGTGCCTCGGCGCGCGTGTAGTCGGTCGTGGTCCCACCCCGGTCGAGGGTGACGATCACGTCGGTGTCGTCGTTGCCGATGTCGCCGGGCGGCGTGATGATCGTGAACTGGGTCAGGTTGAACCACTCGAACATGTCACCGGCGGTGTCGTCGGCGATGACCAACTCGTCGAGCTTCGCCGGTGTGGTGTTGGTACCGGTGAGGGTCACGAGGCTGCGCGGGTAGTCGGCCTGGTCGACCGGGGGGTCGGTCGGCGGGATCCCGAGCGGGCCGCCCGCCCAGTCCTTCGTCGCGTTGACGGTGACCGGCACGTCGACGATCGCGATCGTGTCGTTGTCGATCCACGAGTACGGCTCGTCCTCGAGGTCGAACACCGTCTCGAGCATCGCCTCGTTGTCGATCTCGCCAGGTGTGGCCGTGTTGTAGAGGTTGTCCTCGATCACCGGCACCTGATCGTCGCTGCGGAGCACGTCGCGCAGTTCGAAGACCGGGTGGATCCGGCGGTCGTTGCCGTCCGAGGCCGCCACGCCGGAGCCGACCGGTGGCGCGCCGGCCGAGAGCCGGTCACCGCGCGTCGGGCTCTCGACGTACGTGAGCCGGACGCCGAGCGTGACCTCGCGTTGCGCGACGGGCACGGTGATGCCCGGGTACGCACCGTCGCACGGGTCGGGCGGACTGGCGGCAGCCGACGTGCCGAGGCACGGGTCGTTCGATGCCTGCACCCAGGTGCCGGTGCTCGGGTCGTCGCCCGGCGACGCCACCTGGAAGAACTCGGTGAGCAGCACCTGGTCGTACGTCAGGTGCGGGTCCATCGTCGACGTGATCGCGTCGAGGCGGATCAGATCGAACGTGTCGTAGACGCTCTCGGTCAGCTCGGTCCCTGCCGGATCGGGGATGTCACTGATGCGCGCCGCCTCGAGCCCCGAGAACCCTTCCGTCGACCATCGGATCGTCACACCGGATCGCTGCTGGGAGCGGGCGGTCAGGAGGTCGCGATCCCACGTCTTGTCGATCGGGTCGAGTTCGCCCACCTCGGGAACCGGCTCGATGAGGACGTCGTCACATGCCTCAGGGGAGACGACCACCTCGACGGTTGCTGCGTCGGCGGAGGTGTCGGCACAGTCGTCGAACGTGACGGGCACCTCGGGATCGTCGGCGGGACCGCCGGGACGGATGCCGAACGCGAGGTTCGGGGCCACGGTGGTGCCCGGGGGGAATCCGTCCTCGCACGGGCCGGCGCCGTCGTCGACCGGGGTGTAGACGAACCGGATGCCGGTCGCGCTCTCGGCGACGTCGTCGGGCAACGCCTCGTTGACGATCGTCGGCCCGGCGAACACCATGCCGGGCACGGTCGCCCACACCGCCGGCTCTCCGGCCGAGGTCGTGTACTCGACCGTCAGCGTGGAGCACGCCGGCACCGGTGTGGCGGTCACGCTCTGCGGAGCGAACGCCTCGAACCACGGGGCTGGGATCGTCGAGGGGTCCTGGACGACGATC
>JBPEWX010000092.1:0-9856 GCA_052032235.1 Ilumatobacter sp.
GGCATGTCCTCGAGCGTGAAGGTGCCGGGGCACACGGCGTCCTCGAGGTGGTAGTTGTCGAGGTACGGCGTGTACGAGGTGAGCGTCGGTGCGAGCGGGGCGGCGTCGACGTCCATGTTGACGAACACGAAGCCCTGCCAGAGCTCGACGGCCAGACGGGGGAGGCCCCACTCCGACTTGTCGAAGCCCTCGGTCCGCTCCATCGCCGGCGCGCCGAGCAGGCGGCCGTCGAGGGCGTAGTTCCAGTGGTGGTACGGGCACTTGAAGGTGGTGCCGTTGCCTTCGCCGTCGCACACCTGCATCGCACGGTGCTGGCACACGGCCGACATGGCGTTGATCTCGCCCTGCTTGTCGCGGGCGACGATGATCGGTTCGTCGCAGATGGTGACCGTGAACCAGTCGCCCGGGTTCGGGATCCGCTCGACGCGACCGACGCACAGCCATTCCTTGGCGTAGATCGCCTCCCGCTCGAACGCGAGTGCCTCGGCGGAGGTGTAGAGCTGTGGCGGCAGCGTGATCGCCGTCGCCACGTCGGTGGTCGAGCGCTGCATCTCGTCGAGGAACGCAGCGTCGATGCCCTCGGGCAGTGCCGGGGCGGTGGTGTGTTCGATCGTCATGACTTCTGCTCCGGGTTCTGGTTGGGGGTCGGGGACGCCGACGCGGCGACCGCTGCCGCGGCGTCGGCGAGGAGGAATTTGCGGATCTTGCCGACGCTGGTGCGGGGCAGGTCGTCGACGATCTCGTAGTGGCGAGGCTGCTTGGCCTTGCCGAGCCGCTCGGCCGCCCAGGCGTCGAGTCGTGATGCGAGACCGTTGCGGTCGGCCGACTCGGTCGGGACGACGAATGCCACGGGTACCTCGTCGCGGATGGGGTCGGGCGCACCGACCACCACGACCTCGTGGACCTCGGCGTGGCTGCCGACGACCGCTTCGACCTCGACCACGGACACATTCTCGCCCGAGACCTTGAGGACGTCGGCGCGTCGACCGTCGAAGTGGTGGCGTCCGTCGGCGTCGATCGACGCCCGATCGCCGGTCCGGAACCACTCGCCCCGGAACGAGGCCTCGGTCGTCGCCGGGTCGTCGAGGTAGCCGGCGAAGAGTTCGTAGCCGGGTCGGCCGCCGACCACGATCTCGCCGACGGTGCCGACGGGGCACCGGTTGCCGTGCTCGTCGTGGATCTCGAGGAGGCAGCCGTCGGTGACGGTGCCCATCGAGTCGGGTCTCGGGTCGTCGGTCGTGTCGGTGAGGACCGCCGGGATGGTCTCGGTCATGCCGTAGAGCTGGCGGGGCCGACAGCCGATCCATTCGCCGAAGGTCTCGAACTGGTCGTCGCCGAGGTTCTGGGCGAACCAGCAGTGGCGCAGCTGCAACTCGCCGTCGGACGGGTCGAGCGGGCCGCTACGGGCGAGGATCATGCGGATCGGGCCGGCGAACAGGCTGGCGTGGGTCGCTCGGTGGCGTGCCGCCTGTGGGATGAAGCCGCTCGCCGAGAACGTGTGCATCAACGCCACCGAGGCGCCGACGGCGATCGCGCTGGCGAACGAGTAGTACTGGGCGTTGGCGTGGAACAGGGGGAGCACGACGATCTGGCGGTCGTCGGCGCCGAGGCCGGCAGCCGACGCCATCGTCGTGCCCGCAAAGGCGTAGTTCGCCTGGGTGATCTCGACGCCTTTGGGGCGGCCGGTGGTGCCGCTGGTGAACATCACCGCCGCACGATCGGTGGGCTGCACCCCGGGCCACTCGTCGACGCCGTCGGCGGGCAGCCAGTCGAACGAGGTGTCGGCCTCGTCGATCCGGATCACGGGGCGATCACCGGCCGCGGGGAGATAGGTGTCGGCCCGGCTCGCCGAGCACACACCGACCGCCGGGGAGGTGCGATCGATGTGCTCGGCGAACTCGGGCGTTCGGCCCATCGGGTCGGACGGGACGATCCAGCCGCCGAGGCGGAGGGTCGCGATCCAGACCGCGATGAACGTGGGGGAGTTGGTGAGCGCGAGATGGACCGACGAGCCGGACGCGACGCCGCGTTCGGCCAGGGCCGCGGCGGTGCGCGCCACGACCTGGTCGAACTCGTCGTACGTCCAGTCGGCCACGTCGCCGGACGGCCCCTCGAACGTGAGGAACGGGGCACCGCCTCGGTGCGCGACCGCGGACGACCACAGGTCCACCAGTGTCTGCGCGCTGGTGTGGGTGGTCGTCGCGGTCATGATCAGCCGTTCGCTCCGTTGGCCGCGACGGGCTCGCCGTAGCCGCCACCGCCGGGAAGGCGCAAGGTGACGACATCCTCGGGCTGCAGGGTGATGCGGGCCTGGGTGCGGACGGGTTCGCCGTTCACGAGGAACGAGCCGGTCTCGCCCGCCTCGCCGCCGAAGATGCCTTCGGGGGCGTGGGCCAGGCGGCTGGTGACCGCGTTGAGTTCCCACTCGCGGGTCGTGTCGACCGAGAACTCGATCGTCTGGCCGAGGCCGCCCGTCTGGGCGCCGGCACCGCCGGAGCCTTCACGCAGCGCCTTGGTCGAGAAGCGGATCGGGGCCGACGCCTCGACCACCTCGATCGGCACGGCGGCGACACCGGTCGGGTACGAGCAGGCGTTCAGGCCCGGCTTGGTCGCACGGGCACCGACGCCGCCGGCGTACGTGAACATCGCCGTGATGAACGGGCTGCCGTCGTCGTGGTTGCCGCTGACCTGCATGGTCCACACGGCGCCCGAACCTTCGGCCATGGCGCCGTCGGGACGCACCTGGGCGAGCGCCTTGAGCAGCGCGTTCGGCAGGAACATGCCGACCACGTGGCGGGCCGTTCCCGGCTGCGGCGGCTGGGCGTTGACGATGGAGCCCTCGGGAGCGATCAGCTCGATCGGGGCGAGGCTGCCGTAGTTGTTCGGGATGTCGGGGCTGAGCACCGAACGGATCGCGAACGTCGTGTAGGCGTGGGTGTAGTTCTTCACCACGTTGATGCCCCACCGGCTGGCCGGCGAGGTGCCGGTGTAGTCGACGGTGATCGTGCCGGTGTCGGCGTCGACGATCAGCGCGCACTGGATCGTGATCTCGCTGCCGTCGGCGAGGTCGAGCAGTGCCGATGCCTCGTAGCGGCCGCTGGTGAGTTCCTTGATGCCGGCTCGGGTGGCGGCTTCGGAGCGGGTGACGATCTCGTCGGACAGGTCCTCGATGTCGTCGAGGTCGTGACGGTCGCACAGGGTCGACAGCCGCTGGGCGCCCACCTCGCCGGACGCGATCTGGGCGTGGAGGTCGCCGGCCATGTGATCGGGCTGACGCACGTTCGAGAGGATGAACTTCCAGACGTCCTCGTTGCGCTCGCCGCCCTTCATGAGCTTGACGATCGGGATCCAGAGCCCCTCTTCGAAGACGTCGCGTCCGCCGGCGCCGATGCCGTAGCCGCCGACGTCGGTGTGGTGGATGGTCGAGCCGAACAGGGCGATCAGCTCGCCGTTGCGCCACGCCGGGACCAGCACGGTGACGTCGAGCAGCTGGCCTGCGGTCTTGTACGGGTCGTTCGTGATCAGGACGTCGCCCGGCTCGAGGCTGTCGATCGGGTACTCCTCCAAGATGTTGGAGACGGCCATCGCCAGGCTGTTGATGTGTCCGGGCGTCCCGGTGACGGCCTGGGCGACCATGCGGCCGCGACGGTCGAACACGGCGTTCGCCAGGTCGCCCGCCTCGCGGACGATCGGGCTGAACGCCGAGCGCTGGAGGGCGCGGGCCTGCTCGTTGACGGTGGCGATCAGGCTCTGCCAGCAGATCTCCAGTTCGATCGGGTCGAACGTGCGGGTCATCGGGAGGCTCCGTTCTGGTCGGCGTTCACCATTCGGGTGGCGACGAGGCTGCCGTCGGCGGCGACCTCGACCTGCCAACCCGGGCGGATCACGCTGGTGGTTTCGCGCTCCTCGACGATCGCCGGACCGTCGAAACGGTCGCCGGCGCCGAGGTCGACGCGTTTGTACACGGGGGTGTCGATCGGGTCCTGGGCCCGTCCGAACACGACGGGGCGGGTGCGGACCGGCTGGGCGCCGGTCCCGGGGGCGACGGGATCGGGATCGATCGGCTGGGTTTCGCTCGCCACCGACAGGCGCCAGGTGACGACTTCGACGGGCACGTCGGGGATCGCGAGCCCGTAGATGCGACGGTACTCCGACTCGAACGCGTCGAGCACATCGCTGGTCTCGAGGGTCCATTCGTCACCCTCGTCGACCCACACGGTGACCTCGTTGCCCTGGCCGGCGTAGCGGGCGTCGACGCCGTACCGGAACCGCACCTTGTCGGCGTCGGTGCCGGCGGCGGCGAGCACGCGACGGCCCTCGGCGCGCAGCTCGTCGAGGAGGCCGTCGCGCTCGGCCGGGTCGAGCTGGTCGATCCGGCGCGGCATGGAGCGGGCGAGGTCGATGCGGACGGGCGACACCAGCGTGCCGAACGCCGACAGCACGGACGCGTTCACCGGGAACACGACGTGGTGCGACTCGAGCAGTTCGGCGACGCCGCAGGCGTGGACCGGACCGGCACCGCCGAAGGCGAGCAGACCGATGCCGCGGAGGTCGACACCCATCTCGACGGCGTGCATGCGAGCGGCGGCCGCCATGTTCTGGTTGACGATCTCGTGGATGCCGGCGGCGACCTGGACGTCGTCGAGGTCGAGCGACTCGCCGACCCGCGCGGCGGCGGCAGCGGCGGCGGCCTGGTCGAGCGGCATGTCGCCACCGAGGAACGAATCGGGGTCGAGCATGCCGAGCACGACGTCGGCGTCGGTGACGGCGGGCTCGGTGCCGCCACGCCCGTAGGCGGCGGGACCGGGCTCGGAACCGGCCGACTCGGGGCCGACCTTGAGCAGGCCGAACTGGTCGACGCGGGCGAGTGAACCGCCGCCGGCGCCGATCTCGACGAGGTCGACCGACGGGACGGAGCACGGGAAGCCGGAGCCCTTCTTGAAGCGGTAGGCGCGGGCGACCTCGAACACGTTGGTGAGCTCGGGCTCGCCACCGTCGATGAGACAGGCCTTGGCGGTGGTGCCACCCATGTCGAAGCACATCAGACGGTCGGCGTCGAGTCGACGGGCGAACCAGCTGCCCGCGAGGGCGCCGGCAGCCGGGCCGCTCTCGACCAGACGGATCGGGATGCGTGCCGCGTCGTCGGCGGAGACGACGCCACCGTTCGAGAGCATCATCAGCACGGAGCCGCCGAAGCCCTCACTGGAGAGCCACTTCTGCAGCTCCTCCAGGTAGGGGCCGATGACCGGCATCGTGGCGGCGTTGCAGGCCGTCGTGATCATGCGCGGGTACTCGCGGATCTGGGGCGACACGTCGGACGAGATGCACACCGGGACACCGAGTTCGGCGGCCAGGTGTTCGGCGACGAGGCGCTCGTTCTCGCCGTTCACGTACGAGTTCAGGAAGCACAGGCCGACCGACTCGACCTCGGCGGCGCGCAGCTGCTCGGTGAGCGCAGCGAGTGCCTCGGGGGTCGGGGCATGGACGAGTTCGCCGGTCGCGCTGACGCGCTCGTCGAGTTCGAACGTGCGATCGCGGGGGATCGGCGGCGCCGGGAACTCGATCTGGAGGTCGTACATGTCGTAGCGGTGCTCGTCGCGGATGAGGAGCGTGTCGCCGAAGCCCTGGGTCGTGACGAGGCCGGCGCGGCCGGTCTTGCCCTCGATCAGTGCGTTGGTGATCAGCGTGGTGGCGTGCACGATCGGCGCCGTCACGTCGCCGGGCTTGATGTCGGCGCGTGCGAGCAGCGACGCGATGCCGGTGCGAACCCCGTCGAGGGGGTTCTGTGGGGTGGTGAGGGTCTTGTCGACCACGACGTTGCCGGTCGCTGCGTCGAGCAGCACCACGTCGGTGAAGGTCCCTCCGATGTCGACAGCGATGCGCCAGTCGGCAGTCATGCCGTCACCTCCTTGTTGTTCGAGGACTGGTTGTTCGAGTTCGTGGCCTGCAGATCGGCGCGCGGGGGAGCGAACACGTCGAGGATCCAGCACTCGTCGTATTCGTCGTCACCGATGAAGATCGAGTCGCCGTGGTCGATCGTCTTGGGGGCGAGGTAGACGTCGCCGGCGCCGAGCACGGTACGGGTCGGGTCGTCGGGGTCGCCGATGCGGAAGTCGAGCGCGCCCCGCATGATGATGCCGAGTTGCTCGTGCTCCTCGTGGTGGTGCAGGAACGAACCCTCGGCGCCGCCCTTGATCCGCCAGAAACAGAGCTGCAGTTCGTCGCCGGTGATGATGCGGTGACGGAAACCGGGTCGGCTCGTCTCGACGAACTCGTCGTCTTCGAAGAAGTGGCAGTACTGGTTCTCGGCGACCTGGCGCAGCGCACCGGCGGAGGGCGCGACCTTGTGCGAGGTCGACGCGAGGTGCGAGCCGAAGCGTGCGACTTCGGCGCCGATGTCGAGCGGGCGCACGATCGCCTCGTGCTGCTCGTCGCCCCATTCGTCGGCGGGCACGAGCCACATGACCTCGAACTCGATGCCGTCGGGGTCCTTGGCGTACAGGCTCTTGTTGGCGCCGTGGTCGGAGGCGCCGATGAGCGAGCCCGCCTCGGTCAGCTTCTGGCGGTACGCCTCGAGGTCGGCGAGCGTGGGGACCTCCCACGCCAGGTGGTAGAGCCCGACCGTCTGGCGGCCCGCCGTCGAAGGCTGGGCGCCCTCTCCGACCGTGAAGCAGGCCAGGTCGTGGTGGTTCGTCGACGCCGGCGCACGCAGGAAGACGAACGCGCCTTCCGGGTGGTCGATGACGGTCGAGAAGCCGAGCACGTCTTCGTAGAACTTCTGGTGGCGCCGTGCGTCTCGCACATAGAGCACGGCGTGGTTCATTCCGGTGATCATCGGTTCCTTCGAGGGGTCGGCGCCGCCTTGGGCGCTCGGTCTGATGGTCAGACCATAACGCAGGGCGTCGAGCCGCGCCAGTCGAAGTTGTGAATCCCGGGTTACCGGATGGTGTCGCGCCGGGCGCGACGTGATCGACGCGATCTCAGACGAGGCGGTCGATCATGCTGCGCTCGACGGCAGCCAGGTGCTCGGTGCCCCGCGCCATCGCAGCGTCCGCGTCGCCGTCGGCGATCGCCTTGGCCAGTTCGGCGTGCTGCGCCGTGGCGTCGGCGACGATCGTGTCGACGGCGTCGCGGTTCAGGTCGCTCGACAGCATCTGGCCGATCTCGTCGGAGTGGAACAGCCGGGTCATCACCTTGCCGTGGACCTCGACCAGGAGCGGATTGCCACAGGCGCGGGCGATCACCGAGTGGAAGTGGTGATCGAGCGGGCGGAACCGGTCGAGTTCCATGTCGGCGCGGAACTCCGCCGCGAGCTCGCGGATCTCGGCGCGCTGTTCGTCGGTGGCCCGTTCGGCCGCGAGGCCGATCATCGGCAACTCCAGCAGCCGCCGGGTCTCGAAGAGCTGGCGGACGAACTCCTTGCGACCGTCGATCTGATCGAAGTTGACGTCGGGGAGATGCTCGACCACGTACGACCGATTGCCACGGCGTTCGACGACGCCCATCGAGATGAGGCCCTGCATCGCTTCGCGGACCGAGGTGCGCGCCACGCCGAACTGGTCGGACAGGTCGCGTTCGGACGGGACGCGCGCGCCCGGCCCGAGGGTGCCGTCGGTGATCCGTTGGAGCAGTTGCTCACGGATCTGCGAACTGAGGGTCTCCCGGGTGACCGGTGCGAACCCGAAGGTCGTGTCGGTGGTGCTCATTCGTGTGGTGCTGTGACTTCCCGCTCCGTGTCGGCGGTGCGCCGCCGTCGCGCTGTGGTTGCGCTTCCACAGCATAGGCGGAAACCGCGGTACGAGGTCGGATGGTCTGACCAAAGCGAAGCGTTCACCGCACTCCCCAACGGCAGGGTTTCGCCTGCTCAGCGACGGCCCTCGAGCGGTTTCGGTCCAATGGTCGGACCATGTCAATATCGGATCGACCCCGACACGAAACCTCCCGGAAACAGAGTGGTCTTAGGTTTCGCCGCCATGTCGTCGAGTTGTCGGACCGCCCCGGACGTGTCCCCCACCGCCGCCGCGGTCGCGTCGTTCATCAGCGTCGACGGGGTCCACAAGGTCTTCCGTCGCAAGGGGAGAGCGGTCCCGGCGCTCCGCGGCGTCGACCTCGACATCCGGGCCGGTGAGTTCGTCAGCCTGCTCGGGCCGTCGGGGTGTGGCAAGTCGACGTTGCTGCGCATCATCGGCGGTCTCGTCGATGCCGACGCCGGCACCGTGACCGTCGACGGTGCGTCGCCGCGCGACGCTCGGGCCGCGAAGTCGTTCGGGCTGGTGCCACAGGCGTCGTCGCTCGTGCCCTGGGCCACGGTCGACCGCAACGTTCGTTTCCTGTCGCAGCTCGAGCCCCGTCGATCCGGTGGTCACGATCCGCTCGGGGACGATCAGATCGACGAACTGCTCGACACCGTCGGGCTGCGTGACTTCCGCGGCGCCTACCCCCACGAGTTGTCGGGCGGCATGCAGCAGCGGGTCTCACTCGTCCGAGGCTTCGCACTCGGCGCGCCGGTCCTGCTCATGGACGAGCCGTTCGCAGCGCTCGACGAGATCACCCGGGCCGACATGCGGTACCTCCTCCTCGAGCTGTGGCAACGAACGGGGACGACGGTGATCTTCGTGACCCACTCGATCACCGAGGCGGTGATCCTGTCGGACCGGGTCGCCGTGATGGCGGCGCACCCTGGTCGGATCGCGGCGCTCGACACGATCGCGCTCGACCGGCCCCGCACCCCGGAGATGGAGGACACCGACGTGTTCCACGATCACGTCCGCATCCTGCGGACCCACCTGTTGGACCAGCACGCATGACCGATCGAGCGGTCCACCCCACACACGAGATCGGTGCGGTCGCCGACGGCGTCGATGTCGAGGCCCTGCTGCTCGCCGACGCCAAAGGAGCGAGGCGGGATCGGGCCATGGCGTTCGTCGCGCCGGTCGTCGGCGTCGTCGGCTTCCTGGCAGCGTGGCAGATCCTCGTCGATCTGTTCGATGTCGAACGCTTCGTGCTGCCCGCCCCGATCGACATCTTCCGGCATCTCGCGGGCGACCCGGGGTTCTACGTCGACAATGCGAAGACGACGATGTGGGAGGCGTTTCTCGGGTTCGCGATCGCGATGGTCCTGGCGCTCGTCGCCGCGACCGTGATGGCCCACTCCCGATTCGCCGAGCGGGCGGGCCTGCCGTTGGCGGTGCTCATCCAGGTCACGCCGATCATCGCCTACGCGCCGGCGGTGGTCGTCTGGCTGGGGTTCGGGCTGAAGCCGATCATCGTCATCACGACGCTGGTGTGCTTCGTGCCGTTCCTGATCAACGCGATCGCCGGGTTGCGGTCGGTGGATCCGAACCTGTTGGAGCTGGCGCGATCGGTCGACGCCCCACGCCGCGTCATCTTCTGGCGTCTGCGGTTGCCCTCGTCGATGCCGTTCCTGTTCTCCGCTGCGAGGATCGCCGTCGGCCTCGCGCTCATCGGGGCGGTGCTCGGAGAGTTCTTCGCCGGGACCACGTCGGGTCTCGGCTACGCGGTCAAAACGGCCCAGGCACGACCGATCCAGCTGCTCGATCAGCTGTGGGCCAGCATCTTCGTGCTCGGCTTCATCGGCGCCACCGCAACGCTCCTCATCGCCGGGCTCGAACGGCTCACCCTGCACTGGCACCAGTCGACGCGTCACTGATCTCCCCATCCCCCACACCGCTAGGAGAAGCCCATGACCCCCTCGAACCACCGACCGGTCCACGGCCGACGCCGCTCGCGTCGGGTCGTCGGCTCGCTCGCCGCACTCGCTCTCGTCGTGAGCGCATGCGGTGACGACGACGATGACGCCGGCGAGACCGAGGCGACGGACGCCACCGAGACGACC
>JBPEWX010000093.1:0-5230 GCA_052032235.1 Ilumatobacter sp.
CATCACCGGGTTCCGAACCACGACGTTGGCCGACGACGAGCTCGTCACCGGCATCTCGATCCCACGTACCAGCGGCGACGTCCGCTCACTGTTCGTCAAGTCCGGTCTCCGCCGGGCACAAGCGATCTCCGTCGTCCACGTGGCGATGTCGGTCACCGTCGACGGCGATGCCGTGACCGACGCGACGATCGCTCTCGGCAGCGTCGCGGCGACGATCATCACCGCTCCTGCCGTCACCGAACTGATCACCGGCACGACGCTCGACGCCGACACCTGCCGCGCCGCCGGGCTCGCGGCCGCCGAGGCAGCCACCCCGATCGACGACCTCCGAGCCACCGCCGGGTACCGCACCTCCCAGATCGCCACCATGGTCGAGCGAGGGCTGCTCGCGATCGGACGGAACGAGCAGGCGGCGCGCTGGCCCGATCGACCCACCCTGCTGCGTTCGTCCGCACGGCCGGACGAACCGGCCGACGAGGCGCCGTCGACCGTCATCGATCACGACACCCCGATCGAGGTGACCGTCAACGGAGCACCCGTCAGCGCGGCCGCCGCCACCGGCGTCACCCTGCTCGACTGGCTCCGCGACGAGGCCCACTGCACCGGGGTCAAGGAAGGCTGCGCCGAAGGCGAGTGCGGCGCCTGCACCGTGCTGATCGACGGCACCGCCGTGATGGGATGCCTCGTGCCCGCGGCCCGCGCCGCAGGCACCGAGGTCACCACCGTCGAGGGCCTCGCCACCGACGGCGAGCTCGCACCGATCCAACAGGCGTTCGTCGAGCACCACGCCGTGCAGTGCGGATTCTGCACCCCGGGCTTCCTCGTGTCGTGCACGGCTCTCATCGCCGAGACCGGCCGACCGACGGCGGCCGAGATCCGGTCCGGGCTCGCCGGCAACCTGTGCCGCTGCACCGGCTACCGCTCGATCGAAGCGGCGGTCGACACCGCAGCGTCCCGGTCGGCTGCCGAGCGAACGACCGGCGTCGACGTGAGGAGCGCGTCATGAGCGCCGAGGCGACCACTCCCCCGCCGGCCGACACGACGAGCGTCGGCGCGACACCGTTGCGGCTCGACGCCCACGACAAGGTCACGGGTGCCGCCACCTATCCGGCCGACCGGTTCCCCGCCGACGCACTCGTCGGCAAGGTGGTCTTCACCGACCAGCCACACGCTCGCCTGACCCGCCTCGACGTCCGCGCCGCCGAGGCGTTGCCGGGCGTCGTCGCCGTGTTCACGGGCCGAGACGTGCCGGTCAACGAGTACGGCCTGACGATGTTCGACCAGCCGGTGTTCATCGCGCTCGAGCACACGGGCCGCAGCACGGTGCCGTGCGACGTCAGCCGCTGGGAGGCCGATCACCTGGCGTTCGTCGTCGCCGAGACGAAGGAAGCCGCCGACGCGGCAGCACGTGCGATCGACGTCGAGTGGGAACAGCTCCCGGTCCTCGGCGACATCGACGACGCGCTCGCCGACGACGCGGTGTTGCTCCATCCCGAGAACGGCGAGCCGACCAACAGCTACACCAACTACAAGATTCGCAAGGGCGATATGGACGCCGGCTGGGCGCAGGCCGCCGCGGTCGTCGAGGCCACGTACGAGGTTCCGTACCAGGAGCACGCCTACCTGCAGCCCGAGGCCGGGATGGCGTACGTCGACGACGACGGTCGTGTCACCGTCGAGGTGGCCGGCCAGTGGACGCACGAAGACCGCGAACAGATCGCCCACGCGCTCGACCTCCCCGACGACCGGGTGCGCGTGATCTACCCGGCGATCGGCGGTGCGTTCGGTGGCCGCGAAGACACGTCGATCCAGATCGTGCTCGCCGTCGCCGCCCAGCAACTGCACGCTCGCGGCGAGCACCGCCCGGTGACGGTGCAGTGGTCACGCGAAGAGTCGATCGTCGGCCACCACAAGCGACACCGCGGGCGCATCCACGCCAAGTGGGGCGCCGACGCGGACGGCAAGATCGTCGCCATCGAGAGCGAAGCCTGGCTCGACGCCGGCGCGTACAACTACACCTCGAACAAGGTGCTCGGGAACTGCCACCTGAGCCAGGCCGGACCGTACGAGGTCCCGAACGCCCACATCGACAGCCACGCCGTCTACACCAACGCCGTACCGGGCGGTGCCTTCCGCGGATTCGGCGGCCCGCAGGGCAGCTTCGTCGCCGAGATGCAGATGAACCGGCTCGCCGAGGCGCTCGGCATCGACCCGGTCGAGATCCGCCGCCGCAACACGTTGCGCGACGGGTCGATCGGCATCACCCAGGCGCCGCTGCCGCCGGGCGTCACCCTGCCCGAGGTGATCGAGGCATGCGCCGACGCGGCACAGTACGACCAGCCGATGCGCGACGCCGAGCCGTTCTCGCCGTTCGCCTCGCTCGCTCCCGCCACCGACGACCTGCTCCGCGGGCGAGGGTTCGCCTGCGCCTACAAGAACGTCGGGTTCTCGTTCGGGTTCCCCGAGCGGTGCGAGGCCGAGATCGTCCTGCACGGCGACGGCGACACGCCGGAGTGGGCCGAGTTCTTCCACGCCGGCGCCGACGTCGGCCAGGGCGCCCACACCGCCTTCGTCCAGATGGCCGCCGAGGCAACGGGGCTCCCGATCGAGTCGGTGAAAGCGACGTTCTCCGACACCTCGACCACCGGCGACTCCGGTTCGGCGTCGGCGTCGCGCCTCACGTTCATGGCCGGCAACTCGATCCTGGGCGCTGCCGAGGAGGCCGAGAAGGCCTGGCGGAACGGCGACCGGCCGGCGGTCGGCTTCTTCCGGTACGTGCCACCGCCCACCGAGGCGCTCGACCCGGAAACGGGTATCTGCCAGCCGAACTTCAGCTACGGGTACGTCGCCCAGGCGGTCGAACTCACCGTCGACCGGCGCACCGGCCACATCGTGGTCGACCGGGTCGTCAGCACCCACGACGTCGGCAAGGCGATCAACCCCGAACTCGTCATCGGCCAGATCGACGGCGGCCTCGCCCAGGCCCACGGCTACACGATGAGCGAACGGCTCCGTGTCGCCGACGGACGGGTCCTCAACCCGCGCCTGTCGACGTACCTGATCCCCGGTATCGGCGACATGCCGACCCAGATCGACGCGGTCGTGCTCGAACTCGCCGACCCCCGCGGCCCGTGGGGCGCACGCGGCATGGCCGAGATGCCGATGATGGCCTACGCCCCCGCCGTGCTCTCGGCCCTCCACGACGCGACGGGGGTCTGGTTCGACACCTTCCCGCTCACCCCCGACGTCGTCCTCGAACGCCTCGCCTGACCGGGGCGCCGCTCCGATTCGTTCCGGGTGGGCATCAGCGGGGAAGCTGTCCGACATGAGCGAGACGGTTTCGCAGATCCCGTTCGTCGACTACCTCGTACTCGACGACGGCGCCCCCCACCTCCGTGCCCACGAATGCACCAGCTGCGGTGCCCGCTACTTCGACCGCCGCAACGCGTGCGCGTCGTGCTTCGGCACCGAGTTCACCGACGTCGACGTCGCGACCGAAGGCATCGTGCGGTCGTTCTCGATCGTCACGTTCGCAGCGCCCGGCGTCGACGTGCCGTTCGTGGCGAGCGTGGTCGACCTCGACGGCACGACGGCCAAGGGCAACATCATCAACTGCCCGCCCGACCCCGAGCACGTGAAGCTCGGCATGAAGGTGCGCCTCGCCACCTACTCGATGGGCACCGACGACAACGGCGTCGAAGCACTCAACTACGGCTTCGAGCCCGCCTGACCGAGCACGACCCAGCAGACACCCTTCGACGAGCACGACACACAGGAGCAGCACCATGAGCGCATCCGACGACATCTTCATCCTCGGCATCTCGATGACCAAGTTCGGCAAGCACCCGGACAAGGACGTCGTCGACCTCGGCTCCGAGGCGATCATGGCGGCGCTGGCCGACGCCGGCGTCACCATGAACGACATCGGCGTCTTCGCCGCCGGCAACCTCATGGGCCGCGGCGGTATCGCCCAACAGCTCCAGAAGCAGATCGGCCAGACCGGCATCCCCGCCTACAACGTGTCGAATGCGTGCGCCACCGGCGCCACCGCACTGCGCACGGCGATCATGGCCGTCAAGGCCGGCGAGACCGACATGGGGCTCGCGTGTGGCGTCGAGAAGCTCGCCGGCGTCGGCCTGCTCGGTGCGGGTGGTCAGGCCAAGACCGACGGCAACGAGTGGGAGCGCAGCGGCCGCTACGGCGCCGTCGCCCCGGTCGACGGGCGCATCGGCACCGAGGCGATGCCCGGCGTGTTCGCCCAGGTCGGCATGGAGTACCTGCACGAGCACCAGTACGGCGGTACCGCTTTCGAGCTGTTCGCCAAGATCAGTGAGAAGAACCACAGCCACTCGACGCTCAACCCGCTCGCGGCCTACTCCAAGGAGATGCCGCTCGAGCAGATCATGAACGACATCATGATCGCCTACCCGAACACCCGCCCGATGTGCTCGGCGAACTGCGACGGCGCCGCCGCCGCCGTGGTCGTCAGCGGCGCGAAGCTCCGCACGATGTCGCTCGAGCAGCAGCGCCGTGCGATCAAGGTGTCGGCGTCGATCCTCACCAGCGACCCGTACCAGGAGGCCTGCCAGGTGCTCCCCGACGTCAACACGCTCACCCGGATGGCCGCCACGCAGGCGTACGAGCAGGCCGGCGTCGGCCCCGACGACCTCGACCTCGTCGAGTTGCACGACTGCTTCGCCACCGCCGAACTCGTCCACTACGACAACTTGAAGTTGTGCGAAGAGGGCGGCGCCGTCGACTTCTTCGAGTCGGGCGCTCCATGGCGTGACGGCAAGCTGCCCGTCAACGTCTCCGGTGGCCTCCAGTCGAAGGGGCACCCGATCTCCGCGACCGGCATCGCCAACATCTGGGAGATCTGCCAGCACGTCCGTGGCGAAGGTGGCCCCCGCCAGATCGAGGGCGCCAAGGTCGGCCTCGCCCACGTCATCGGCCTCGGCTCGGCGTGCGGCGTCCACATCCTCGAGAAGTCCGGCCTCGCGGCCTGACCGGAGGAGCCCCGTGGCACGCACGCCGCTGTCGGAGATGATCGCCGAAGCCAAGGCGGCGATCGAAGAGCTCTCGGTCGAACAGCTGCAGGCCGAGATCGACGCCGGCACCTGCACGGTGATCGACATCCGCGACGTCCGCGAGCGGTGGGACAAGGGGGCGATCCCCGGCGCCAAGTCGATGCCGCGCGGCATGCTCGAGTTCTGGTTCGATCCCGAGTCGC
>JBPEWX010000094.1:0-6457 GCA_052032235.1 Ilumatobacter sp.
TGCTCGGCGGCCGGCACGTGGAGCAACTGGCCGGAGTTCGGGTCGACGATCACCCGGTCGCCCGGCTCGAACGCCGCGGCGAGTTCGGCGGAGACCTCGGTGACACGGTCGCCGCCGTACACGATCGGCTGGCCGGCGGTGAGCGACGTGAGCTGCCCGGGTGCGTGGGTCATGGCGGACCAGCGTACGCTCGGCTCATGGCCGAGCCCAATGACGACCGCCTGTACTTCCGTCAGCTCCTGTCGGGTCGCGACTTCGCCGCCGACGACCAGATCGCGCAGCAGATGGTGAACTTCGTCTACGCGATCGGCGATCGCGCCACCGGCGAGTGCGTGCTGGTCGATCCGGCGTACGACCCGTCGGGTCTGGTCGACGCCGTCGAGGCCGACGGCATGACGGTCACCGGTGTCCTCGCCACCCACTACCACCCCGATCACGTGGGCGGCTCGATGATGGGCTACTCGATCGACGGCATCGGCGGACTCCTCGAGCGGGTGTCGTGCCCGATCCACGTCCAGCGCGACGAGGTGCCGTGGGTGACGCGGACCACCGGGGTCGAGGACGATCAGCTGGTGGCCCACGACTCGGGCGACGTGGTGACGGTCGGTGAGGTCGAGATCGAGCTGGTGCACACACCGGGGCACACGCCCGGCAGCCAGTGTTTCCTCGTGCGCGGCAAGCTCGTGTCGGGCGACACCCTGTTCCTCGACGGGTGCGGTCGCACCGACCTGCCGGGGAGCGACCCTCAGCTGATGGTCGAAAGCCTCAAGCGGCTCAGCAAGGTGGACGACGAGGTGATCCTGTATCCCGGTCATCGCTACTCCTTGGCGAGCAGCGCCGGGATGGCGCAGGTCAAGCAGTCGAACTGGGTGTTCGACCAGATCCTCGGGAGCTGACGTTCGCGTCGATCATCGGCGTCGCCCGGTCACCACGTGTCGACGTTCGGCCGCACCGGACCGTCGGGCCGGGGCGGTGCCGACTCGAGGATCGTGCTGATCCAACGCCGGGTGTCGACCGGGTCGATCACGTCGTCGATCTCGAAGTACTCGGCGACGCTCAACGCCTTGCCGACCTCGTAGAGGCGACCGACCAGCTCGTCGAACAGGGCGTCGCGTTCGGCGTCGGTGCTGCAGGACTCGAGCTCCTTGCGGTAGCCGAGGCGAACCGCACCCTCGAGCCCCATCCCGCCGAACTCGCCGGTGGGCCATGCGAGACAGGCGAGCGGCGCCTTCGTGGAGCCGCCCATCATCGCCTGGGCCCCGAGCCCGTACGACTTGCGGAGCACGACCGACACCATCGGCACCGACACGTTCGCGCCGGTGACGAACAGGCGCGAACAGTGACGGACGAGCGCCGTCTCCTCCGTCTCGGGCCCGACCATCATGCCGGGCGTGTCGACCAGGCTGACGATCGGGATGCCGTGGGCGTCGCACAGCTGCATGAAGCGGGCCGCCTTGTCCGCGCCGTCGGAGGTGATCGCACCGGCCAGGTGGGCCGGGTCGTTCGCGATCACGCCGACCGGTCGCCCCTCGACCCGGGCGAGCGCCGTGATCATGCCGTTCGCGAAATCACGACGGAGTTCGAGCACCGAATCGGTGTCGAACACGGTGTCGATCGCCGCCCGCACGTCGTAGCTGCGGAGGCGGTCGGTCGGCACGACGTCGCGCAACGCCTCCTGATCGGGGCACGACCACCCGGCCACGGCCCCCTGGAAGTACGAGAGGTACTGCTTCGCGAGCGCCGTGGCGTGGGCCTCGTCGTCGGCGACGATGTCGACCACGCCGTTCGCGCACTGGACCTCGATCGGGCCGATCTCGGTCGGTGCGTACACGCCGAGTCCGCCACCTTCGATCATCGCCGGACCACCCATGCCGATGTTCGCGTCCCGGGTGGCGATCACCACGTCGCAACACCCGAGGATCGCCGCGTTGCCGGCGAAGCAGTAGCCGGACGCGATGCCGACGAGTGGGACGGTGCCGGACAGCTGACCGAACCACAGGAAGGCGAGACAATCGAGTCCCGACACCCCCGGTGTCTCGGTGTCGCCCGGGCGGCCGCCACCACCCTCGGTGAAGAACACGACCGGGAGCCGCAACCGTTCGGCGACGTCGAACAGCCGGTCCTTCTTGATGTGGTTGCGGGTGCCCTGCGTGCCCGCCAGGACCATGTAGTCGTACGACACGGCGACGGCCCGTGCGTTGCGCCCGTCGAACAGTGCACCGTTGATCGTGCCGATCCCGCCGATCATGCCGTCGGCGGGCGTGTTGGCGATCAGGTCGTCGTGCGTGCGTCGTTTGCGCTGCGCCGCGACGGCGAGCGGTCCGTACTCGACGAAGCTGCCGTCGTCGACGAGGTCGGCGAGGTTCTCTCGGGCGGTTCGGTGCCCGCGACCGTGGCGTTTGGCGACGGCGTCGGGCCGGGCGGCGTCGAGCCCGAGTTCGTGGCGTGCGATGACGTCGGCGAGGTCGTGTCGGTCGGTGCCCGTCGGTGCGGCGGCGACGGTCTCCGTGGCGGCGGCGACCTCGTCGGCGCCGAGTGGTTCGACGTGCACGATCGGCGTCCCGGCCTGCACCATCGTCCCTTCGGCGACGACGATCGAGCTGACCCTGCCCGCGACGCCCGCGACCACGTCGTGGTGCAGCTTCATCGATTCGATCAGCGCGATCACGGTCCCCTCGCCGACGACATC
The DNA here is from genome assembly GCA_052032235.1 of Ilumatobacter sp. Classification (GTDB taxonomy): domain Bacteria; phylum Actinomycetota; class Acidimicrobiia; order Acidimicrobiales; family Ilumatobacteraceae; genus Ilumatobacter. The sequence continues at coordinate 2,690 of JBPEWX010000094.1, forward strand.
ACCCTCCCCGACGAGGATCGACACGATGGTTCCCTGGAGTTCGGCGTGGACGGCGTGGGCCATCCGCCGATGATGGCAGCCACCGTCGTGCCGAGACCGCACCGGAGCGTCAGTCGGTGCCGGGACGACGCTGGTACGCGGTGATCGACTGCTCGCCCATCACCAACTCGGCGGCGACGGCAGCGAAGAGAGCCGGCACGATGAAGCCGGGGGTGCCGGTCGTCTCCGCCACGAACATCACGGCGGCGAGCGGGACGCGATAGCCGGCCCCGAGGAACGCGGCCACGCCGAGCCCGGTGTAGAGCTGCTCGCGTCCGTCGTGCAGGACCTCGGCGATGCCGCGTCCGGTGATGCCGCCGGCCACGACGAGCGGCACGAACACGCCGCCGACGCCGCCGCCGGCGACCGTGAACGCCGACGCGGCGCACCGGATCAGGAACATCGCCACCAGCAGCCAGATGGCGATGTCGCTCTCGACGAACAACCATTCGCGGAAGACCTCGTAGCCGGTGCCCATGCTGAGCGGCATGCCGGTGAGCTCGCGGCTGATGAAGAACAGGCAGGTGAGCGACAACGAGGCGAACACGAGCCGGAACGGCAGTGCCCGCAGGGAGAATCCCTTGGCGATCCGCATCACCTTGGCGAAGAACCGGGCGCCGATCGCGCACGTCGCTCCGACGACGACCGCTCCGAACAGGTCGATCAGTTCGAACCCCTGGACCGAGAAGGTGCCGAAGCTCAGCAGCGGCGTCGTGCTGCTCAGCGTCACGAACGTCAGGTAGCCCGACGCGCTGGCCACCAGTGCGGGGAGCAGCATGCGTCGAGCCATGTCGTCGCGGTAGGGCACCTCGAGGGCGAAGATCGCGCCGGTCGCGGGCGCCTTGAAGATCGCCGCCACACCCGCCGCCGCACCGGCGACGAGGAGGGTTCGGTGGTCGCTCCCCCGGAACGGCCGCGGCAACTTGCTCTGCAGGAGCGAGCCGAGGGCCGAACCACCGTAGAGCGACGGACCCTCGAGCCCGAGGGAGCCACCGGCACCGAGCGTCAGCACCGACGCGCTGATGCGGGCGGCGAGGTGCCGTGGCCGCAGGCGGTACGCCGGATCGTGGAACGCCCGCAGGTATTCGTCGGAGGTCGACGGGGATGCGCCGCCACCCATGAACTTCAGCACGACCGCCGAGCCGACCAGGCCTGCGGCCGGCGCCGACGCGGTGACCCACAACGGTGCCTCCAGCACCGCGTGGAACATCTCCTCGACGATCCATTCGAACCCGCGTACGCCGAGTCCGGTGAGCACACCGGTGATCGCGGCGAGCAGCACCATCTCCCGCGATCGTCGGACCAGCTCACGCAACTCGTCCCGACGCACCTCGAACGATTCCGGGCGCAATGCCCTCATCATCCGTCGGTGCCACACGTGGTCCGAGTGTAGGTGTCACACGCAGGCCGTACCCAGCCCGATGCCGTCCGGGCAGGGGTCCGTCCATCGGGTGCCGTCCAGCACTACGTTTCGACGTCGTGGAGTTCGTGCGCGCCGTCGACGAGGAGTGCTGGGAACGTGGCGGCAACCTCTGCACGTGGGTGTACGAGCAGACGGGCCAGAACGAGACGGCCGCAAACTTCGCGAGCTGGTTCGTCGACCGACCGCTGCGGATCATCATCATCCTCACGATCGCGTTCGTCGCGACACGGTTGACGAAGCGGTGGATCAAGGGACTGGTCGCCGGCATCATCGCACCGAAGTCGACCCCGACGCAGAAGCTCGAGCGGTTGGGGATCGACGTACCCAGTCAGATCGCGGCGCAGCCGTCGGCGCGCAAGGCCTCACGGGCCGAGTCGATCTCGACACTGCTGACGAGCACGGCGGTCGTGATCATCTGGACGATCACCGTGCTGATCATCCTCGGCGAGTTCGGCGTCGACCTGGCGCCACTGATCGCCGGAGCCGGCATCGCCGGCGTCGCGCTGGGCTTCGGTGCCCAGCAACTGGTGAAGGACTGCATCTCCGGGCTGTTCATGCTGCTCGAAGACCAGTACGGCATCGGTGACGTCATCGACCTGGGCGAGGCGACGGGCACGGTCGAGAACGTGTCACTGCGCACCACGGTGCTCCGGGGCGTCGACGGCACCGTCTGGCACGTTCCGAACGGCGTCGTGCAGCGGGTGGGCAACCTGAGCCAGCTGTGGTCGGTCGCGCTGGTCGACGTCGACGTCGCCTACGACACCGATCTCGATCGGGCCCGAGCGCTGCTCGAGCGGGCAGCGAACAACGTGTGCGCACGCGACGCCCATGCCGACCAGATCATCCAGGCACCGAAGGTGCTCGGTGTCGAGGCGTTGGCCGCCGACGGCATCACGATCCGCGTGATCACCCGGGTCGAACCCGGCGCTCAATGGGAGATCCAACGCGAGATGCGCGAGGAGATCAAGAACGTGTTCGACGCCGACGGCATCGAGATCCCGTTCCCGCAACGCACCGTCTGGATGCGAGCCGACGAGGCCGCAGCGACTGCGGGCGACGACTGATGCCCGTCGCCGCGGTGTTCGACCGCCCGTCGACGAACACCCTTGCGATCGCGATCGCATGCGCAGCGATCGGCTGGGCGCTGCACTGGTGGTTCGAGTACTCGACCCGCTCCGATCGTGCCGATCCCCACGGCGAACAGCGGCCCGAACCGGTCGACGGGCAATCGATCGAACCACCCGCCGTCGTCGGTCTGTTGACCAACGAGTTCACGGCACCGCAGAGCGCAGTGACCGCGACGTCGCTCGATCTGGCCGCGCGTGGATGGATCAGGCTGACCAGCACCGACGGTGAACTCGTGGTGGTCACACGCGGCAATCCGGCGGCGGGCGACTCCTTACTGCCGTTCGAGCAACAGGTCCTCAACCATCTCGCCTCACGCGCCTTCAACGACGTCAGCTCCGCCAGCACGCTCGCACTGTCACATCACCGGCTCAACCGGCGCTGGTGGCTCCGATTCCAACGGTCGGTCGGCGACGAAGCGCAGGCTCGGGGCCTGAGCACACCCCGCTACACCCCGCTCGAGCTCGCGCCGCCCGCCGCACTCGCGGCGATCGCGCTGCTCGCCTGGTGGTTCGCCGGACGCAACGGGGACGAGATCGCACTCGCCGAGTCGTGGCAGTCGCGCACGATCTGGGTGCTCGCCCTCGGTGCGATCGGTGGTCTCGGTTGGGTGACCGCCGTCCGGTTCCTGGGCGGGGCGCAGCGCCCGACCGATCTGGGGCGCGAACGCCAGAACGCGTGGATGGGTTTTCGGCAGCGGCTCCGGGAACGGATCCCTGCCGAGGCCAGCGTCCTGGCACCGCCGGCTCAGCAACGGGCGCTGTCGCAGGCGTGCGTGATGGGCGTGGCGACACAGGTGCTCGCCGAGTTCCCGGCCGCGCCCGAACACCCGCGGCTCGCCTGGTCGGAGGCGGGCGGCGTGCCCCACCTCGTCCGCATCCGATATCCGTTCCGCCCCGGCTACGGACAGCACCCGGTCAAGGTCGGCGTCGTCGGGCTGGTGGTGTTCTTCGTCGCCCGATGGCTGCAGGGGTACCTCGAACGCATCGGCGACGGCGAGGCGCTCACGTCGCTGCTCGACCGGGTCCCCGGCCAGGTCGAACTGATCCAGGACATCGCCGACGTCCTGGCGCTCATCTGCTGGCTCCCGATCGTCTGGGCCGCCTGGGCGGTGATCGCCGGCGTCGTCGACTCGATCGCGACGCGGGTCCGGATCGGCTCGGTCGTGCGCGCCCGCCGGC
>JBPEWX010000095.1:0-11142 GCA_052032235.1 Ilumatobacter sp.
CCGGCCCGAGAAGGGCCGGTCGTTCGCTCGACCTCGAGCGAGGTCGTCAGGGGTGTTCGGTCAGCCGGCAGCGCGAGCGGTCTCGAGCCAACCGTCGACGGTCTCGCGGTTGTCCTCGATCCACTGAGCGGCGAGCTCGGTGACGTCGGCGCCGTCGGCCATGTCGACGTTCATGAGCGACACTTCGACGACGTTCATCTGGAACTGCTCGAGCAGCGACTTGGCGGCCGGGTTGGCGTCGAGCCACTCGGTGTTCGCCGTTGCCTGGATGTCAGCGGCGATCCAGCCGAGCTGGCAGGTGCCGTCGACCGAACCGGGGCACTGCTCTTCACCGATGGTGGCGGTGCCGGGCAGCTGGTTGTGGCCTTCGCCACCCTCGACGCCGAGCGGGTTCGAGTCGTCGATGACCTCGTCGACCGTGAGCCAGTAGACGTTCTCGCCCGGGATCAGCTGGGTGATGTAGGCGCTCGGGGTCCAGGTGTAGATCACCATCGGCTCACCGGCGTTGGCCTTCGTGACGGCCTCGGCGACCATGGCGTCGTAGCCGGCGACGACCTGTGCGATGTTCTCCCAACCCGAGAACGCGATCTGCGACTGGATGATGTCGTCGCAGGTGTAGCTCTCCTGGCAGCCGTAGATGTCGGCGACACCGTTGTTCGGCGTCGGGTCCTGGGCGTCGTACGCGGCGAGCGCGTCCGGGTTGTCGTTCAGGTCGTCGAGCGAGTACACGCCGTACTCGTCGGCGAAGTCCTTGGTGATGAGGTAGCCCTGGAGGCCACCGGCCATCATCATCTCGCCGACCACCGTGAGGTGGTCACCGACGGTCGAACCGTCCGGCAGCTCGTTGGCCAGCCACGAGTTGTGGCCGGGGTACCAGCTGTTGATCCAGAAGTCGGCGTCGCCCTGCGCCATGGCGATGTAGGCGTTGGCGGGGCCGAGTTCGAGGTCGGCCGGGTCGGTCACGTCGTAACCCAGCTCCTCGAGCAGGTTGTGGGCGACGTAGGCGTTCGGGTCTTCGGTGACCCAGTCGGCCTTCGCCATCGTGATGCTGGCGCCCTCGCCGGGCATCGCCGTGTCGCCACCGTCGGTGGCGTCGTCGGCCGCGTCCTCGGCGTCGTCGGCCGCGTCTTCGGCGTCGTCGGCGGCGTCTTCCACCTCGTCGGCGGCGTCGTCGGCGGCGTCCTCGACGTCGTCCGCTGCGTCGCTCGCGTCGTCGTCGCTGCCGCACGCGGCCAGGACGAGACCGAGCGAAACGGCGACGGCGGTGAATGCTGTGCGCTTCTTGGTCATGTTGGGGAACCCTCCCATGGGTTGGTTTCTGGGGGTGTCACTCGGTGCGCAGTTCACGCTGCTCACGTTGCGACGGTGGTACGCACGTCGGAGCCGGCGGGATCGGCCGAGACGGGCGCAGGTTGGTCGGTGTCGAGCACGAGTTCGCGGTAGACCTGCGAACGCTCGAAACCGGCGATGACGATGTTGCCGGCGGCGATCAACATGAAACCGGCGAGACCGCCGATCATGGCGCCGACACCGCTGTAGAAGTTGGGGTCGGTGGCGCGGGCGAGGCTGCCCACCCAGCCGACGGCGATCAGGAGCACGCCGGTTCCGAGGCCCATGGCGAGGGCCCCGCCGACCCACTGGCGACGGTCGCCGAGCCCGAGCGCACCCGCTGCTGCGGCAGCGGCGACGGCGCCACCGACGGTGAAGATCAGGGTCCAGGTGCCGAGACCGGGGCCGTCGGACGACTTGCCGTCGACGACGATGCGATCGGCGGACGCCGCTCGGGCTCGCACGATGAGGATCTCGTTGCTGGCCTCGGCCTGTCCGATCTCGCCGGCGGCGGCTTGGGCCAGGATGTCGTCGAGCTCGGCTTGGATCTCGGGCGTGATGACCGCGTCGGCACGCTCGTCGAGCGTCCACATGGAGAACATCGAGACGACCGCGAAGATCACGCCGGTGATGCCGAGCACGATCGGTGCGGCGACGACCTTCGGCTTGAGGGGGCGTCGAGGGCCGTACGGTGCGATCTGCACCCACCGCAGCGCTGCCGCCGAGGCGACGACGCCACCCACGATCGCGACCCAGAGGCCGATCCCGTTGGAGTAGCCGACCGTGAGCGGGCTGGGTGAGGTGAGGAGGTAGCCGACCGCCGTCACGAGTCCGCCGACAGCACCGAGCAGGGCGCCGTCGGGCGAGAGCCAGCGTCCGCCGACGGAACCGACCAGGACACGAACGGCGGCGACGATCACGAACAGCCCCATCGCGGTCACGCCGAACGCGAACCACGATCCGCCCTCGGCGGCCCAGCCGGCGAACGACTCACCGGGCAGTTCCTGATCGGAACGGCGTGAGTAACCGGTGAGCTTCGAGGCGTCGTTGGCCCAGGTCAGGAACAACGACACGACCATGAGCGCACCGCCGACGATGACGGCGTAGATGGCCGTCTTCTCGCCGGCGCCGACGGGGGCGATGCGGCCTTCGTCGTCGTCGTCGGCATCGGCGGTGATCGACGGGTCGGCCGCCTGCACTTCGGCGTTGCGCAACTCGGCGTTGAACGCCGGGTCGTCGAGCAACACCTCGGGCTCACGGCGCGACTTCCACGCGGTGGTGATCCGCGAGAACAGGTTCTTGTGACCGACCTCGGTCTGAGCGATGCGGTCGAGGATCACGGCGAGGATGAAGAACGCCAGACCCGACGAGGCAGCGAGCGAGACGTCCTGCTGGCCGAGCGCACGGAACAGCAGGCGACCGAGGCCGCCCGCGCCCATGATGGCGGCGACGCCGAGCATCGAGAACGCCAGCAACAGTGTCTGGTTGATGCCGGTCATGATCGCCGGACGAGCCAGCGGGAGCTGGACGTCGGTGAGGACTCGACGCTCGGGCGCACCATAGGCACGCGCTGCCTCGACGACGTCTTCGGGGACCTGTCTGATACCGAGGTTCGTCAATCTGATCAACGGTGGGAGTGCGAAGATCATCGTCGCCATGGTGGCGCCGACGGCACCGACACCCCAGAAGTAGATGAACGGCAGCAGGTACACGAACGAGTGGATGACCTGCATCGCGTCGAGGGTCGGTCTGAGGACACCCCAGACGGAGTCCATGCGTCCGGCGAGGATGCCGAGCGGGATGCCGATGATCACGCACAGCAGGACGGCGACGAGGATGAGTCCGATGGTGCGGGCCGTCTCCTCCCAGTACTCGTTGCCCAGCAGGCCACACACGACGAGGCCGGCGGCGGTGCCGACGGCGACGGTGAAGTTCCGGACGAGCAGCGCGATCACGAACATGATCCCGACCAGCCACAGCCACGGCATCTCGACGAGGAAACCCTCGACGAAATTGTCGATGAGGAACTCGAACGGCCAGGCGATCGCATCGAGTAGGCCACCGAGATTGAGGGTGATCCAGTCGACTGCTTCTTCGGTCCACTGACCGAACGGGATCGTGAACTCGTCGAGGACCTCGTTGTCGGTGACGGGCACCTGGTCGGCGGTGGCGATGAGACTCACAGGAACACCTCTCGTTCGAATCCGTCGATCAGGCTCTCGACCCGGCCCATCTCTTCCATGATGTGGCGGGGGTCGAGGTTGCCGACCAGGCGGCCGGACTCGTCGACGACGGCGATCGGGATCCCCCGACCGGCAGCGGCGTAGACGGTGTTGAGCGTGTCGTCGGGGCCGCACGTCTCGAAGTCGGTCCGGAGCGCGTCGGCCAGGTTGCTGCTGCCCATGCCCGACACCCGGATGCCGTCGCCGGTGGTGAGGACCGAGACCGGCTTGCCCTCGGCATCGAGCACGAATGCGCCCGAACGGTCGCCGAGGTGCTGCAGCCCTTGCTGGACGGTGAGGGACGGGTCGAGCGGCCGTGGTTCGACCATGATCTCGTTGACCTGGATGACACGACCTTGGTCGACGTCCTGGACGAACTCGGCGACGTAGCCGGTCGCCGGCTTGGTGAGGATGTCTTCGGGCGTGCCGATCTGGACGACGGCGCCGTCTTTCATGATGCAGACACGGTCGCCGATGCGGAGGGCCTCGTTGAGGTCGTGGGTGATGAACAGGATCGTCTTGTGGAGCTCGGCCTGGATCGCCATCATCTCGTCCTGCATCTGGCGTCGGATGAGCGGGTCGAGGGCGCTGAACGCCTCGTCCATCAACAAGATGTCGGGATCGGCGGCGAGCGCACGGGCGAGGCCGACGCGCTGCTGCATACCGCCCGAGAGCTCGGACGGCAGGTTCCGGGCGTACGGCTCGAGGCCGACCAGCGAGAGCGCACGCAGCGAGGCCTTGTCGCGATCTCGCTTGGCGACGCCCTGGACGTTGAGGCCGTAGCCGACGTTGTCGATCACGGAACGGTGCGGGAACAGGGCGAAGTGCTGGAAGACCATGCCCATCTTCTCGCGGCGGAAGCTCTGGAGCTTCGAGCCGGTCATGGCTTGCACGTCCTCGCCGTCGACGAGCACTTCACCGTCGGTGACGGTATGGAGCTGGTTGACGGTACGGATTGCGGTGGATTTGCCCGACCCGGACAAGCCCATCACCACAAAGATCTCACCCTCACGGACAGTGAAATTCACATCGGTGAGACCGACCACGTGGCCGGTGCGCGCCTGGACCTCGTCCTTGGGAACACCAGCTTTGGCGAGATCGAGCGCTCGACCCCGGGGCTGATCACCGAAGATCTTGTACACGCCGCTGAGGCGGATTTTTTCTTTCAACCGAACTCCTTGCGCGACGCATAGATCGCTTCCGAATGAGAACCCCACTTGACCCTACAAAGAATCGGGAACCATCCCAAACGGGCGATATTTCCCGGCTCGCTGCCAGCGTGGTACCGCCCGCACCTGTGTCGCCCGTCGGGGTGATGCCACACTGACCCGATGATCGACGACCGCCAGCGGGGGTGGGCGCTCGCAGCGTTCGGGATGCTGATGGTCTCGACCGACTCACTGTTCATCCGTGCCGCCGACTTCGACGCCTGGACGATCGCCGTCGTGTTCGGCATTGCGTCGACCGTGTCGCTCGGCACGGTTGCGGCGGTGACGACGCCCGATCCGCTGTGGCGAACAGCCCGGGACGCGCCCGTTCCACTGTTGCTCGTCGCCGTGTTGGCGAGCACGAGCCAACTCGCCTTCACGGGCGCCGTGAACAACACGGCGGTGTCGAACGTCGTCGTCATCGTGGCGGCCACCCCGGTCCTGGCCGCCATCTTCGCACGGATCGCGCTCGGCGAGCGGACGGAACCCCGCGTCGTCGTCGCCATCGTGCTCGTGATCGCCGGCATCGGGCTCGTCGTCAGCGGATCGCTGGGTGAGCCGACGCTCGACGGCGACCTGTTGGCGGTGCTCGCGATCGTGCTGTTCTCGATGAGCGTGATCGTGTGGCGGCGCCACCCCGAACTGAACCGTCCGCTGGCGCTGGCGGCGAGTTCGGCGGCGATGGCGGTCATCGCGCTCCCGCTCGCATCCCTCGGCGACGCCCCGTGGCGTGTCTTCGTCGCCGCCGGGGCGATGGGGCTGGTCTTCAACCCGATCGGCCGGATGAGCTACTCGACGGCACCGAAGTACGCACCGGCGGCCGAGGTCGCCCTGTTCGCGCCCGTCGAGACGGTCGCCGCGACCGCCTGGGCGTGGCTCTTCTTCGCCGAGGCGCCGTCGATCCGGACGGTGGTCGGCGGGCTGGTCGTCATCGCCGCCGTGCTGTTCGGGACCGTCGGCAATCGTCGGGTCCGCTCGATCCGACGCGACGGTTCGGGTGTTCGCCCCTGACGAATCGCCGGATCACGGGTCGGAGGGCCGGGTGGGCCGCAGGAGACGATCGTTCCACTCGGTGACGACGGCCAGGCCGACCGCCGCCGGCAGTGCGAAGATCGCGATCGCGGAGCCGACCGACAGGCTCGTTCCGGCGAGTCCGCCGATGGCGACCGGGGTGACCAGGAACGCCACCCGCATGCCGCCGCTCATCGCTCCCAGTCCGGCACCACGCCGGCCCGGGAGGCGTGCCGCGTCGTCGTACAGCTTGGGCATGAAGGTCGCGACGCCGAGCCCGGCGAGCAGGAAGCCGACGATCGACACGGTCTGGTTCGGGATCAGCGACGCGACGACGAAGCCGATTGCGGCGATCGTCAGGCTCAGCCGGTGCAGGCCCATCCGACCGAGCCTCGCCTGGAGCGAGTCGCCACCGAAGCGCATCGTCGTCATGCCGATCGTGTAGGCGACGAACGCCGCGCTCGCGACCGCGGCCGACGCACCGAAGTCGTCGGCGAGGCGGAAGGTGGCCCAGTCGCCGCCCGCGATCTCCATGATCACCGCGAACATGCCGGCGGCCACGAGCAGGACGAGTGGGAGGCGACTCGGCTTGCCGTTGCGTCCGGAGACGGGCGCTGGGCCCGCCTCGCCATGGCCTTCGAGGTCGGAGGTGAGCAGGTGGTGGGTCACGAACGCCAGCGCCACGGCCATCACCACGGCGACGGCGAACAGGTGGACGAAGGTCGAGAGCCCGACCGCGTTGGCGACGACGGCGCCGAGCCCACCGGTGAGCATCCCGAGGCTCCACAACCCGTGGAGGCGGTTCATGATCGGGGTGTGACGCCGGGCGCTGATCCACGATCCCTGGAGGTTCATCGAGATGTCGACGAGTGCGTCGACGAAGACGTACACGAACATGCCGATCAGCCAGACCGCCGGTGAGCGGGCACCGCCGATGATCGGGAGGCTGAGCACCATCGCCACCGCGCCGGCCTGCAGCACCCGGCGGGTCGATGCCGTGTGGATGATGCGGCCGGCGAACGCACTGCTGAGGACACCGACACTCGCGGCGATCGTCATCAAGAGGCCGTAACCGTCGACCGAGACACCGATCCGGTCCCGGAGCTGGGGCGCCCGGGCGATGAACGACGCCGTCATCGCCCCGTTCACGAAGAACTGGGCGGCGACGGCGACCAGCGCGCGCCGGTCGGTGGGAGAAAGTCGAGGTCGATCCATCCGGCCCGGAACGATACCGGTACAGAAGCGTCGGGCAGGCCTCGAAGCGGCGGGTCAGCGGGCGTCGAGGTGGGCGCGGACTTCGACGATGGCGTCGCGGAGGGTCGCCACGACGCGGTCGATCTCGTCGCGGGTGATCACCAGCGGCGGCGACATGACGTTGAGGTGCACCATCGGCCGCACGATCAGGCCCTTCGGTTCGCACGCGTTGGCCACGAGCTTGCCGACGTCGAGTTCCTCCGGGTACAGCTCCTTCGTCTCACGGTCGGCGACGAACACGACGCACGCCATCAGGTGCGAGCCGCGCACCTCCCCCACCATGGGGAGGTCGGTGAGGGTCCGCAGCTGCTCCATGAAGTACGGGCCGACGTCGCGGACGTGTTCGAGCAGTCCTTCGCGCTCGATGATCTCGATGTTCTTCAACGCCGCCGCACACGACACCGGATGCCCCGAGTACGTGTACCCGACGGCGAAGTAGCGGTCGTGGCCTTCTTCGGCGATCACGTCGTAGATCCGATCGCTGATGATCGTGGCGCCGAGCGGGAGATACCCCGAGGTGAGCCCCTTGGCCGACGTGATGATGTCGGGCACGATCCCGAACACCGACTCGGAGGCGAACCACTCCCCCAGCCGGCCGAAACCGGTGACGACCTCGTCGCTGACGTAGACGATCTCGTGCTCGGCACAGATCCGACGGACCCGCTGGAGGTAGTCGGCCGGCGGCAGGATGACGCCGCCCGACCCCATGATCGGCTCGGCGAAGAAGGCGGCGACCTTGTCGGCGCCGAGTTCGGCGACCGTGGCCTCGAACTCGGCGACGAGATCGTCGGCGAACTCCTGCTCGGTGCGGCCGTTGCCGTGGTGGTAGTGGTCGGGCGACGACAGGTGATGGATCGTGTCGTCGATGTAGTCGAAGCCGGGCACCCGGTCGCCCGGCTTCCCGCCGATCGAGACGGCGGCGAACGTCGTGCCGTGGTAGGCGTCGATCCGGCTGAGCACGTGGCGTCGCTCCGGCTGGCCCTTGGCGTACCAGTAGAACTGGATGGTGCGGTAGGCGACGTCGATCGCCGTCGAACCACCGCTCGAGAGGAAGACCCGGTTCAGGTCGCCCGGTGCGAGTTCGGCGAGCTTCTCGCAGAGTCGTCCGGCGGGCACGTTCGTCATGTCGACGAACGGATTGGCGTACGCGAGGTCACGCACCTGCTGGGCGATCGCGTCGGCCATCTCGTCGCGACCGAGGCCGACGTTGGTGCACCACATGCCACCGACGGCGTCGATGTACGACCGCCCGTCCGTGTCGACCAGTTCGACGCCGGCGCCGCGCTCGATCGGGAGGACGTCGTCGACGAGATAGGTGTCGAACACCTGGTACGGATGGAAGAAGTGGCGGCGGTCGCGCTCGACGATCGCTCGGGTCGAGTCGGGGCCGACGTCGGTCATGCGCACATCGTGCCAGCTCGCGATGCCGTACGCTCCGCACATGGCGAAAGCGAGCGAGTTCGGCGAACCGGTCGAACTCGAGGCCGAGGGTCGGGCCGTCACGGTGACGAATCCCGACAAGGTGCTGTTCCCCAAGATCGCCGCCACGAAGCTCGACCTGGCCCAGTACTACCTGGCGGTCGGCGAGCCGCTGATGCGATGGATCCGGAACCGGCCGGTTCTGCTCGAGCGGTACCCGAACGGGGTGGGCCAGAAGAGCTTCTTCCAGAAGCGAATCCCCGACTCGGCCCCCGACTGGCTGACGACCACCACCGTGCAGACGATCAACGGCACGCCGTCACGGGCACTCGTGATCGCCGACCTGGCCCACGTGATCTGGGCCGCGAACATGGGAGTGCTCGGGTTGCACGTCTGGCAGTACACGGCCGACAAGCCGCAGTGGAGCGACGAACTGCGGATCGACCTCGATCCGTCACCGGGCCAGACGTTCGACGACATCCGCGAAGCAGCGATGCTCGTCCGGCTCTACTTCGCCGAGCACGGCATCCGGTCGTACGTGAAGACGACCGGCAGCAAGGGCATGCACATCTATGTGCGCGTCGTCGACGGGTTCGACAGCTTCGCGGTGCGCGGCGCCTCCGTGGTGATCGCCCGCGACCTGGCCGAGCAACACCCCGACGTGTTCACCGCCGAGTGGTGGAAGGAACTGCGCGAAGGCAAGGTCTTCGTCGACTTCAACCAGAACGCTCCGCACAAGAACGTGTTCGGGGCGTGGGGCGTGCGGCCGCGCGTGGGCGCCCAGGTGTCGACGCCGATCGAGTGGGACGAGGTGATGAGCATCGACCCCGACGCACTCACGTTGCGCACGGTGCCCGACCGGTACGCCGAGCACGGCGACCCGTGGCACGACATGAACGACCATCCGCAGGACATCGGCCCGTTCGTCGAACGGTTCGCCGATCAGATCGCCGACGGCATCCCCGACGCACCCTGGCCACCCGTGTACCCGAAGATGCCCAACGAGGCCCCCAGAGTCCAACCCAGCCGAGCCCGCAAGCCCGACTGACATGCGGGTCGGCCGACGTCGACCGACCGGGCTCAGCCGAAGCGGACGGACGCGATGGGCGGGAGGTTGCTCGACACCTCGCTCCAATGATCGCCGCCGTCGCCGGTCCACCAGAGCGAACCGGTGGTCGAGCCCATGAGGAGCTCGTCACCGGTCTCGTCGATGTCGAAGGCGTGGCGGTAGATCAGGTCGTAGGCCGGGCCGTCGGGAAGGCCGTCGTCGAGCACGTCGAACGTGGCGCCGCCGTCGCGGGTGCGGGTGACGACGAGCTTGCCGTCGACCGGCATCCGCACCTCGTCGCTGACGCCCGGTACGAACCATGCCGTTTCGGGGTCGGCCGGGTGCACCGCGACGGCGAAGCCGAACGTCGACGGTCCGGCCTCGGTGATCTCGGTCCAGTGGTCGCCGTTGTCGGTCGAGCGGAAGATGCCGCAGTGGTGCTGGGTCCACAACATGTCGGGCGCGGCGGCGCACCGCACCACGCGGTGTGGGTCTTGTGTGTCGGGGTCGTCGGCCTGGTCGGGCGGCACGAAGTCGGCCCGCATGCCGTGGGCGGCGATCACCCAGGTCGCGCCACCGTCGTCGGTGCGCCACGCCCCACCGCAGGAGACGCCGACGACGAGGCGACCCGGGCCACGCGGGTCGATCGAGATCGAGTGGATACCGGCGTCGTCGTAGCCGCCGCCGAACCACTTCTGCCGTGACGGATGGTTCCACAGCGATTCGACGAGCTGCCAAGAATCGCCGCGGTCGTCCGACCGGAACAGACCGCCGGGGATCGTGCCGCACCACAGCACGCCGGGTTCGTCGGGATGGCCGGGTTCGACGATCCAGGCCAGCTGGGTCGCCCAGTCGATCTCCCGCTGCGACATCGGGTTGAGCTCGCTCACGCCGTCCGGCTTGTGCGGGTACTCGGGTGCAGCGATCTCGGGCCAGGTGGCTCCGCCGTCGTCGCTGCGGTGGAGGTGGACACCGAAGTGTCCGTGATCGAGCGACGCGTACAGCGCACCGTCGCGAGGGTCGCGCACGGCGTTCGTCACGCGCACGCCGGGGAAGGCGGGCTCGGACAGTTCGAACGTGCCGTCGGTGGCGGTGAGGGTGAACAGGCCCTTCCGGGTGCCGATGAGTGCGGTGGACATGTCAGCCTCCGGAGAGCGCTTGGAAGACGTGCACGGTGCCGTGCTCGCCGACGGGATCGGTCAGTTCGGCGCGGTCGGTGATCAGGTCGCCGTCGACGAACAGGGCGACGTGCTTGCGAACGCCTCCGGCGTCGTCGAGCACGTAGCCACGCACGACCGGATGCCGGTCGAAGTAGGCGTCGAGCACGGCACGCAGGGTCGTTCCCGGCACCTCGGCGTCAGGACACTCGACGTGCCGCCGGAACGCCTTCGCGAACACGACCTCGGCCACGCCGCGACTGTACGCCACCGAGCAAAGGGGTCGGGGTCGATTCGTCGGGACCGACGAAACGTCTCCGACCCCTGATCAGCTCGGGTCCGGGACGACGACGACCGGGACCGGTGACATGCGCTGGATGTCGTCGCTGACCGAGTGGTGGAAGAGCCGTTCGATCCAGCCGCGATCGTGGGCCGACACGACGATGGCGGCGGCGCCACAGTCGGTGGCTTCGTCGATCAGGGCGTCGGCGGGG
>JBPEWX010000096.1:0-5644 GCA_052032235.1 Ilumatobacter sp.
TGGTCCGACGAAACGTATCCGACCCCATTCGTTGCTGGACGCGCAAAACCCCGGCTCGGGAGCCGGGGTTTCGTGGTCCGCCCCCTGGGATTCGAACCCAGAACCAATGGATTAAGAGTCCACTGCTCTGCCGTTGAGCTAGAGGCGGTCTGCTGCGAGCAGCACAGCGAGTCTAGGGGGCGGTTTCCCGCCCCCCAACTCGCTTCGGTACCCGGTTCGTCAGGGCTGCGGCGGGGTCAGGAGGGTGTCGATCTCCCACACCACACCCGCTGCGGTCGGCAATGCGTCGCCCAGGATGTCCGCCGTCACGCTGGCATCGGCGTTGCTCACCGTCGTGCCGGAGACGGTCACGTCCTCACCCGACAGTGCGGTCGCGTAGTCGCCGTCGGCGAGCGGATCGAGCACCGTCGTCACCACGTGGAACGACAGCAGGTCGATCAGATCCTCGGTCGGCAGGGTCGCTGCGTCGTCGGGCAGCGCGTCGTCGTTCGGAGCGAACAGTGTCGCGGCCGCCGACGGGTCGGACAGCTGGCCCTTGACCGCTTCGAGTCCCGGTGTGTCGAGCAACGCCACCAGTTCGCCGAACTGCGGGTTGGCGATGAGGACGCCGAGGATCGAGTCGTCGGGCACCGGCACCGTCGTGGTCGTGGTGGCAGGTGCCGCCGTCGTGGTGGTGGTGGCGGGCGCGGCGGTCGTCGTGGGCGCCACCGTCGTGGTGGTCGGCTCGACCGGGATCGTCGTGGCGGTGCCGATGGTGGTCGTGGTGGTGCTGGCGGGCGGTTGGTCGCCGCCGCCCGCCGAGACCCCGGCCTGATAGATCGCCTGCAGCGTCGCCGCGTCGAGGATGCCGGTCGGTTCGACCCCGAGATCGGTCTGGAACGCCTTGATGGCGTTCGAGAGTTCCTCGCTGAAGACACCGTCGATCGGCCCGGTGTAGTAGCCGAGTTCGGTGAGCAACTGCTGGACTTCGATGATCGTCGCCGTGAGGAGCGGATTGTCGCCCAGGGCCGCCTGGATCGCCGCGATGGTGGCGGCGTCGAGCGTTCCGGTGGGTTCGAGGCCGTTGTCCGCCTGGAACGCGGCCACCGCTTCACGGAACTCGTCGCTTTCCTGACCGTCGATCGGGCCGCTGTAGTAGCCGAGTTCGGTCAGCGCCGTCTGGATGTCGGCGATGAAGCCGACGAGGCGAGGAGCGACTCGGTCACGGAGTTCGTCGAGCGCGATCGTCAGGTCGGCGACGACGGTCAAGGTGCCGGTGGTCGAACGAGCCGTCAGGAACCGGCCGCCGCCCGGCTCGCCCTCTTCGGTGAAGTCGATGGGGCCGCTCGGACCGGAGTAGTCGATCTCGATGCCGTCGTCGAGCAGGGCCTTGCAGTCGGCATAGGTGGTGCAGATCGTGCCGTCGCCGCCGGTGACGGTGCGCAAGGCCGCCGACACCTCCGCCGGGTCGGTGCTGCCCGCGGCTTCGACGGCCAACGCCATCGAGATCGCACAGTCGTACGCCTGGGCGCCGTACAGCACCTCGCCTTCGGCGGCCTGCTGACCCAGCAGACGGGTGAGGAAGTCGATCGGGCCGGTGGCGCCGATGACGGTCACCCCGTCGAGTGTTTCGGGCTCGGTGGGGGCGCCCTTCTCGCCGAGACGTGGTGTGGCCAGGCCGTCGAGTCCGAGCATCGTGTCGGGTGTGATCCCGGCCTGCTGCATCCGGCCGGTGAGCAACGGGCCTTCTTCGAGGGCGATGATCACGTACAGGTCGGCGGCCGTCGCCGCAGCCGCTTCGCCGACCTCGTCGAGGCCGACGAGGTTCGCGGGGTCGTACCGCTCGACGGTGACCACGGTCCCGACCAGGCCGAGCAGACCGGCGAGGGTGTTCGACAGGCCGTCGCCGTACTCGTCGCCACGTGACACGATCGTCACCTTCGGCTGTCGGCCGATGACGTCGGCCGTGTACTCGCGGACACGATCGAAGGTGTGGATCGCCACGATGTTGTCGTCGAACGTCGTGCGCACGAAGCGCCCGTCGGCGCCTTCGAGCGTGGTGAGGCCGGGCGCCGTCGTGCTGGCGCCGCACACGACGGCGTCGTTGTCGGCGAGCATCGGGATGATCTCCCGTGCGTCGGCCGACGTCGCCGGGCCGACGATGAGTGGGCTGGTGTCGGCGACCATCGACTCGAACACGGCGGCGACGCCGACTTCGGGTGTCGGCCGTTCCGACGCAATGGTGAGCTCGCCGCCGAGCACGCCGCCACCGGCTGCGATGTCGTCGGCCGCCAGTGCGAGCCCGCCGGCCTGCGCCGCACCGAGCAGGTCGAACAGACCGACCTCGGGCTGGATGAAGCCGATCGTCAGACCGTCACCGTCGAGTTCGGGAGCGTCGTCACCGTCGTCGGTCGACGCGTCGTCGTCCGACGGTTCGTCCACCGAATCCTCCGTCGGCTCGTCGTCATCGCCGTCATCGTCGTCACCGCTGCACGCGGACGCCAGCAGCGCCATGGCGGTGATCGCGGCTGCTGCCCGTCCGAACCTCGATCGTCGCATCGTCGATCGCATCCCAACCCTCCCAGGTCGCGGTCGAGCCCCGGCGGCTCGTCGCATCGGCCGACATCGTCGCACAGCGAACGCCCGTACGGGAAGGGCAAGACGAAAACCTGAGATGGCCGCCACCACGGTCGACCGGCACCGGAGCCGGACGCGACACCGGGGAGCCGGCGACGCCGACTCCCCGGTTCTCGAAGGGTGACCGAGGGGACTTGAACCCCCGACCTCCAGGATCACAACCTGGCGCTACCACCAGCTGAGCTACGGCCACCATGTATGTCCGAGAGCGTTGCCGCTCACGGCGTCGAACATTCTGCCAGGTCCGACGCCGATCGCCACCCTGGAATCTCGAACCTTCCACCGCGGCGCCCGGCCCGTCTGGTCGTCCGGCTTCGCGCGCGACGGCGCTCGTTTGCGACACTGATCGGGTGACGACTTCCGCTGTGACTCCCCTCGAACGCGTCGATGCCGCCATCGACGCCCTCCTCGCCGAGCACCCGCCGGCATCGACCCCGAACCAGGAGTTCCGGGGGCACCGCTACGACGCCGGCCTGGCGTGGGTGCACTTCCCCGAGGGGTTCGGCGGCATGGGTCTCAAGCCCGAGTTGAACAAGCACGTCGAGCAACGGCTGAAAGAAGCCGGCGCGAAGCCGACCGAGCCGCACACCTTCTTCATGGCCCTCGCCGGCCCGACGATCGTGACTCACGGCAGCGACGAGGTGAAGGAGCGCTTCCTCCGGCCGATGTACACCGGTGAAGAGGTCTGGTGCCAGCTGTTCTCCGAGCCCGGTGCCGGCTCCGACTTCGCAGGGCTCGCCACCAGGGCGGTGCGTGACGGCGACGAGTGGATCATCAACGGCCAGAAGGTCTGGAACACCCTGGCCCACATCGCCGACTTCGGCATGCTCGTCACCCGTTCCGACCCCGACGCCCCGAAGCACAAGGGCATGACCTACTTCGCGCTCGACATGAAGGCGCCCGGTGTCGAGGTGCGTCCGCTGCGCCAGATCACCGGCGAGGCCGAGTTCAACGAGGTGTACATGACCGACGTGCGGGTGCCCGACGCCCACCGCATCGGTGACGTCGGCGAGGGCTGGCGTGCCAGCCTCACCACGCTCATGAACGAGCGCAACGCGATCGGTACGGGCAGCGGCGCCGGTTCGGGCTCGACGTCACGCCCGGGCGGTGCGGCCAACGACGCCGTCGCGATCTGGAACGAGCTCGACCCGTCCGAGCAGACGCCGGTCCGCAAGGACACCCTCATGAAGTTCTGGGTGCAGGCCGAGGTCAACCGGCTCACGAACCGCCGCGCCGGCCAGAACGCGAAGGCCGGCAACCCGGGCCCCGAGATGTCGATCGCCAAGCTCGCCTTCTCCGAGCTCAACAAGGGCCTGTACGAGTTCTGCATCGACCTGATGGGTGCGGACGCGCTGATCGACTACGACTACACGTTCCGTCGCCCCGAAGACCTCGACGTGTCGGGTATGGGCCACGGGCCCCGCTACTCGTTCCTCCGCGTGCGGGCCAACTCGATCGAGGGCGGCACGACCGAGATCCTGCGCAACATCCTCGGTGAACAGGTGCTCGGCCTGCCGGGCGAACCACGGGTGGACAAAGACGTCCCCTGGAACACCGTCCCCCGCAGCTGACCTCATCCGACTGACCGGATCCGTGCCGTGGGGCGCGTTGCTGGCCGGGGGAGCGGCACAGGTCTAGGGTGAGCTGACCCGTCACGCAGGTGTGGCGGACGTTCACAGAAAGCACCGATAACCCGTGTCGAGCCACGACGAACTCGTTTCGAAGGCGAAGCAGATCACCGAGCGCGAAATGGCGGCGTACGCCGAGCGCACCAAGGCCAGCCAGGCGGCCACCGAGCGCGCCCGCAAGGTCATGCCGGCGGGCGTGCCGTCGAGCTTTCAGGCGTACGACCCGTGGCCGGTCGTCGTCAAGCACGCGTCCGGGTTCACGATGGTCGACGTCGACGACAACAGCTACGTCGACTACGACATGGGGTTCGGCGCCCTGTTCGCCGGCCACATGAACCCGGCGGTCCACAAGGCCGTCAGCGAACAGCTCGCCGACGGAACCCTGTACGTCACGCCGTGCGAACTCAACGCCGAAGTCGGCGAGATCCTCGCCGATCGGTACGGGTTCCCGATGTGGCGGCCCACCAACTCGGGAACCGAGGCGACGATGGACGCCATCCGTCTCGCTCGCGGCGTCACCGGACGCGAGAAGCTGGTCAAGGTCGAAGGCGGCTACCACGGCCACCACGACGAGGTCATGATCTCGAACAAGCCGGGTCTCGACGAAGCCGGGCCGGCCGACGCACCGCACTCGGTGCCCCAGTCGGGCGGCATCACGCAGGGCACGATCGACGACGTCATCGTGATCCCCTACAACGACCCCGAGGCACTCGATCGTGCGCTGGCGGCGGGCGACGTGGCGTGCTTCATCGTCGAGCCGGTCATGGAGAACATCGGCATCTGCTTGCCCGACGAGGGCTACCTGCAGGCCGTCCGCGACATCTGCGACAAGCACGGCACCCTCCTGATCTTCGACGAGGTCAAGACCGGCATCACCGCCGGCTACGGCGGCGCCACGAACCAGCTCGGGGTTCGCCCCGACCTGATCACGCTCGCCAAGTCGATCGGCGGCGGCTTCCCGGTCGGAGCGTTCGGTGGCAAGGCCGAGTACATGAACTACATCACCGACGGCACCGTGCTGCACCTCGGCACCTACAACGGCAACCCGCTCGTGATGGCCGCCGTCAAGGCGACGCTGACCGAGGCGTGCACCAAGCCGATCGTGGAGGAGACCGTCGCCCGCAACGGCCGACTGGTCGACGCGTGCCAGGCGATCATCGACCGCTCCGGCATCCCGGCCCACACGGTGCGGTTCGGGGCGAAGGGATGTATCACGTGGTCGGCGTCGCCGGTTCGCAACTACCGCGACTACAAGGCCACCGACTTCGACCTCGCGTTCGCGCAGTGGATCCACGGCATCAACCGTGGCGTGCTCCTGCCGCCCGGCCTCGACGAGCAGTGGCTGATCTCGGTCATGCACGACGACGACGCCGCCATGCGCTACGCCACCGTCTTCGACG
>JBPEWX010000097.1:0-3126 GCA_052032235.1 Ilumatobacter sp.
GGCCGGAGCTTCGCGACCCCGCCGCCATGGAAGCGCGCGTGATGCAGCGACAGAGCGACCCGACCGGAGCGCTCACGATCGCGGCGTTCGACCGACTCGGTGTCGACGCCGGTCTGATCCCCGTCGTCGACTGGACCGTCGTCGGCAACGCCGGACCGGACGAACTGACCATCGAAGGACTCCACGATCATCACGACCGCCTCGCCGAGACGACCGATGGCCGACTCGCCTTCTGTGCCGGACTCGACCCACGGCAGCCCAACGCCCGCGAGATCGCCGAGCGTTCGCTCGAACGGCCCGCGTGCGTCGGCTTCAAGCTCTACCCGGCCGCCGGCTGGCTGATCGACGACCCGCAGTACGACTGGGTGTTCCGGTTCGCCGCCGAGCACGACCGTCCCATCGTGATCCACACGGCGCCGCTCGGCGGTGACCCGCTCGTGACCCCGAACTCCCGACCTGCAGCCATCGCCCCCGTCATGCAGCGTTACCCGACGATCGCCTGGGTGTTCGGACACGCCGGGTTCGAGGCCTGGTGGATGGAAGCGATCGACATGGCGTTCGGGTGGCAGCGCTGCTACCTCGACCTGTCGCTCTGGCAGCGCAGCGCCGACTTCGACTACGGCGAGTTCCGCCGCCGGATCCTGCTCGCGAAGCAGCGCGTCGGGGCGCACCGTCTCCTGTTCGGCTCCGACATCATCCGCGGGCCGGGCGACGACGCCGACGGCACCCAGCTCGAGCGCTGGATCGACCAGTTCACCGCCTTGGCCGAGCCGTACGAGGGGTCGCCGGCGGTGCTCGCACAGGAAGAACTCGAACTGGCGATGGCGCACGCCGCCGTCGACCTGTACCGGCTCGACGAGGTTCGAGCCACCATCGGCACACGGGGGGTTGCCACATGAGGATCGGAATCAGCGAACTGTTCACCGGGGAGGACGGTCGCGACGGAGCGTTCGTCCGCGAGACCGCCGTGCTGCTCGAGGAGCTCGGCTTCCACGCGATCTGGTATCCGGAGCACGTCGTGTTCTTCCCGAGCTACGACTCGTCGTACCCGTACGGGACCCTCGGCGGCAACGAGGTCCGTGCGCTGCGCGGTGTCTACGACCCGTTCGTCGGCCTCGCCGCGATCGCCGCGGTGACGTCGACGATCCGCCTCGGCACGTACGTGTGCGTGGTCGCCCAGCGGAACCCGATCATGCTCGCCCGCCACGTCGCCGCCGTCGACGTGCTGTCGGGCGGCCGCTTCGACTTCGGCATCGGCGTCGGCTGGTCGGAGGAGGAGTACACCGCGCTCGGCGTCCCGTTCGCCCGCCGTGGTGCCCGCACCGACGAGTACCTCGCGGCGATGAAGGTCTTGTGGAGCGACGAGGAGGTGACCGGGTTCGACGGCGAGTTCGTCGAGTTCGCACCACTGCTCGCGTTCCCGAAGCCGGTGCAACGACCCCACCCGCCGATCGTCGTCGGCGGGAACTCGCCTGCGACGGTCCGTCGCATCGTCCAACACGGCCAGGGATGGGCCGGGTACAACCTCGAGGTCGACGAGATCGGTCGCTTCATCGAACAGCTCGACACGGCACTCACCGCTGCGGGCCGATCGATCGACGAGATCGAACTCCGAGTCGGTCGGCGTGCCAAGGGCACCGAGGAGAGCGACTGGGAAGACGACGCCCGCTACATCGAACAGTGCGAACCGCTCGGCCTCCACGAGGTCGTCGTCTCGCCACGCTTCTCGGTCGAGGGGTACGAGGCCAAGGCCCGCCGCTATGCCGAGATCGTCGGCGTCGGCGTCTGAGCGGCAAGATCACACAGGAGGATCTGACATGAACGGAATCGTCGCCTGGGGCACCTACGTGCCGCGCGGCCGACTCGACCGACGCGAGCTCGCCGGCATGTTCGGCGTGTCGGCGCCCGGAGGCAAGCGCTCGGTCGCCGGCCCCGACGAGGACGCCCTGACGATGGGCGTCGAGGCGGCCCGGCTCGCCGTCGCCGGACTCGACTCGCTCGACGACGTCGACTCCTGCTGGTTCGCCACCAGCCACGCACCCATGCTCGACCGCGGCAACGCACCGTCGATCACGGCTGCGATCGATCTGCCCGACACGGTCGGTTCGTACGACACCGGCGGCTCGATCCGCTCGGGCGTCGCGACACTGCGAGCCGCTTCGTCGCAGGCCGGCGCCGCACTCGCGGTGTTGGCCGACATCCGCTACGGCAAGCCCGGTTCCGACGACGAAGCCAACGGCGGTGACGCTGCCGCCGCGTTCGTGTTCGGCCCCGACCCCGCCGTGGAGGTGCTCTCGCAGGCGTCGCTGTCGTCGCCGGTGATGGACCGCTGGCGCGCCGAGGGCGACGTCGGTTCATCCACGTGGGACGACCGCTGGACCGCCGAGCACCAGGTGCCGTTGATGGTCCAGGCGGCCACCGACGCACTCAAGTCGGCCGGCGTGACCGAGTCCGACCTGGCTGCCCTCGTCGTGTCGTGCCCGTCGGCCCGTGTCGAACAGCAGGTCGTCAAGGCGCTCGGCGGCACCGTCGTCGACACCGACACGCGCGGCGCGATCGGCTATGCCGGCACCGCCGACGTCGGGCTGCGTACGATCGCCGCGCTCGATCGGCTCGCACCGGGTGAGCGTGTCCTCGTCGTGACCGGTGCCGACGGTGCCGACGCGATGGTGCTGCGCGCCACCGACCGGATCGCCGATCTCGACCGCAGCCCGAGCGCGGACGAAGGCACCGTCGTGCCGGCGTCGACCTACCTGCTGTGGCGCGGTCTCGTCGAGCGTGCGGCGGTGCGTCGTCCGCCGGTCGAGCCGCCGGCCGCGCCCGCCGTCGCCCGCAACGAGGACTGGAAGTTCGCGTTCACCGGGTCGCAGTGCGAGAGCTGCGGCACGCGCCATCTGCCGCCCCAGCGGGTCTGTCTCCGCTGTGGTGCGACCGACCAGATGAGCCAGGTCGCGATGCGAGACGTCGCCGCCACCGTGCGCACGTTCACGATCGACCGGATCGCCCAGTCGCTCAACCCGCCCGTCGTCGTCGGCGTCGTCGACTTCGACGGCGGCGGCCGCTACCGGTGCCAGCTGACCGACGTCGTCGCCGACGACGTGCGGGTCGGCGACCGCGTCGAGATGG
>JBPEWX010000098.1:0-2117 GCA_052032235.1 Ilumatobacter sp.
GGTCGTCGTCGAGATGGTCGACGGGGTGCTGGTCGACGGGGTGCTGGTCGAACCCAATGTGGTCGACGTGGTCGACGTGGTCGTGACGGTCGTCGACACCGTGGTCGAGGTCGACGATGACGTGCTGGCCGTCGATGTGGTGGTCGACGCCGTCGAGGTCGTGGATTGCACGGTCGACGTCGTCGTTGAGACGGTCGTGCTCGTTGTGCTCCGGGTGGATCCGGTGCTGCCGCTGGTCGTCGTCGATCCGAGTGTCGACGTCGAGGTCGTCGTCGCTTCGGAGGTCGAGGTCGTGCCCGCCCCGGTGTTCGCCACGGAGGTGGTTGATCCGGAATCTCCGGGTGTCGACGTTGTCGTCGGATTGGCGTACAGCGAGTCCACCGGTCCGTCCCCGGGGTCCTCGGGGGTCGATCCTGACTCGCAGGCGACGCCGTCCCTGTCGGCGTCCAGGCTCAGCCGGTAGCCCGGCTCGCCCAATCTGATCGGTGTGGCACCGGCGGCTGCAGCCTCGGCACAGGTCTCATAGCGGACCGGGGCTGTTGTCGTCGAGGTCGACGCTCGAGTCGTCGAGTCCGTGTTCGGGGCGCCGGTGGACCGGGCGCCGCTTTCGGATCCCCTCGACGAGCTGTCTCCGGCGTCGCCGGTCGAGCCCGCCACGGGAAGTCCCGAGGAAGCGGTCTTCGGCGATTTCTTGCCGGTGGCGACGAACAGTTTCGCTCCCGACGTCGGTTCATCGTCTTCGCGTTGATCTGCGAACGCACGGTCCGAGGCGAAGCTGGCAGTCGACCGTCGGCTGTCGTCGTCGGTCGCGTCGGTCCAGGCGACCTGATCGGAGCTCAGCCTCGGCGCCGCCGGATCGCTGTCGGCCATGACCCGCCCGCCGGATATCTCGGCCGCCACGGTGGAGAAAACACCGCGCTGCCAGCCGTAGAACGTCAGTGAGAGGACGGCGACGAACCCGAGCAAAGCGACCAGCTGTGTCCGCCGAAACGTGGTGAACGCCAGCTCCTCCCACCCCCGACGGGTCGCGTCGAGGATTTCGCTGCCGACGAAGGCAGCCGTCGCACTCTGGGCCCCGCCTCCGCGATGCTGACGGTCAATCGACGATGGTTCCACCTCGTCGCAGTTCTCGGCGCGGGGCACGGGCTCGAGGACAACTCGAGAACTCGACCGGGTTGGCGCGGTGCGGTCACCATCGAGGATGGACCGGCGATGATGCGAGGCGTCATCGCTCGGTACCCAGTCAGGCGGCGGCGGCTCGACTGACACTGATTCCACTCTCGCGCGCCCGAACGGCGGAGTCTAGGATCTCGACCCAACGCCCACACGCGACGCGAAGGGGACGTCTGAGTCGAGAACAATGTCGAACGACACCGGCCGATCGACCCAGACGGTCACACCGAAACAGGTAGGTCTGTTCTTTCGCCGCCCGAACCTCCAGCGGTTCCCTGGAGGAACACATGCGGCGCAACGGGACGACCACCGCGACGCGGCGGACGTCGACGGTCACACCGAGCGGCCCGATCGATGACCGTCAGCGGACGACCCTGTCGTTTCTCCTGGCCACAATCGCCATCGCCACCAGCGCGTTTCTCGGCCTCGGCCAGGCTGCCGCGTCGGCCTCCGCCGCCGACTCGATTCCCGTG
The DNA here is from genome assembly GCA_052032235.1 of Ilumatobacter sp. Taxonomy (GTDB): domain Bacteria; phylum Actinomycetota; class Acidimicrobiia; order Acidimicrobiales; family Ilumatobacteraceae; genus Ilumatobacter. The sequence goes on from JBPEWX010000098.1 coordinate 1,647, forward strand.
AATGACCGCTCATCCTCCATGCGGCGGCACCGACGCGGCCCTGCGCAGACGAACATGACAATCGGTTCGTCGTCGCTCGACGCAACGGAGGTACTGATCGTGACACTCGAGCGCCTCCAGCGAGTGTCGGACCCCACCGAAGGAACACCGGCCGATGTCGGCCCGTCGACCTCCACGACAACGGCGGTGGAGGCGACGCCGGCGAGCTCCGTACGAGCCGCCGAGTCGACGACGGTCGTCACATCTGACACGATGGCGATCCGTCCATGGCGACCTGTCCCGCACGCCGCGTTCCGGCGGTTCGTCGAAGCGCGGGACTTCACCACGGTCGACTACGTCACCCCGGCCCTCGTCCACGGAACCATCGCGGAGGGCGACCAGCACGTCAACGTCGTGTTGGTCCATCGATCGGCCACAAGCCCGATGCGGGTCAGCCCGGTTGATCGATCGCCCGAGCCGGTCGGCCAGTGG
>JBPEWX010000099.1:0-2856 GCA_052032235.1 Ilumatobacter sp.
CGACAACCGGCTCCTCTCGCCGGTCGTGCGCCGCCTCGTGAACGAACACGGGCTCGATCCCGACTCGATCAACGGCACCGGCCCCGGCGGCCGGATCACCCGCGAAGACGTCCTCGACCACATCGACACCCACGGCAGCTCGCCGGCTCCTGCGCCCGCTCCGGCTCCGGCCGCTCCGAAGGTCGAAGCCGACGAGCGCGACGAGGTCGTCCGGCTGTCGAAGATCCGTCGCCTCACCGGCGATCACATGGTGATGTCGAAGGCCACGTCGCCGCACGCGTTCAGCGTCGTCGAGGTCGACTTCGCGAACGTCGATGCCACCCGGAGCAAGGTCAAGGCCGAGTTCAAGGCCAGTGAGGGCTTCAGCCTCACGTACCTGCCGTTCATCAGCCGTGCGATCATCGACGGTCTCGGCGAGTTCCCGCACCTCAACGCGAGCGTGTCGGGCGACGAACTCCTCGTGCACAACTTCATCGATCTCGGCATCGCGGTCGACCTCGACTACGAGGGGCTCCTGGCGCCGGTGATCCGCAACGCCGAGACGAAGCGTCTGAAGGCGATCGCCCACGAGATCAGCGATCTCGCCAACCGGGCCCGTGAGCGCAAGCTCGGCCCCGACGAGATCTCGGGTGGCACGTTCACCATCTCCAACAACGGCTCGGCCGGTTCGGTGCTCACGATGCCGATCATCAATCAGCCCCAGGTCGGCATCATCTCGACCGACGCGATCGTGCGCAAGCCGGTCGTCGTCCAGGGACCCGACGGCGGCGAGGCGATCGCCATCCATCCGGTCGGCAACCTCGCCATGAGCTGGGACCACCGTGCGTTCGACGGTGCCTACGCCGCCGGCTTCCTCAAGCGGGTCAAGGAGATCCTGGAGACGCGTGACTGGAGCGCTGAACTCTGACATGAGTACGGCCCCGCTCCGAGCCCGCTGGCTGGGGCGGGTGCCCTACCGCGAGGCGCTGGCCCTCCAGCAGGCCTTGTTCGATCACGGGCACGAGCAGCACCTGCTGCTGCTCGAGCACGACCACGTCTTCACGTACGGCCCCCACGCCGACCTCGACACCAACCTCCGGTGCGAGCCGGCGGCGGTGGGCGCCGACTTCGTGAAGGTCAAGCGTGGCGGCGACATCACCTACCACGGACCCGGCCAGCTGGTCGGGTACCCGATCGTGAACCTGCCCAACGTGAAGGGTTCGCTCCAGCACGTCAACGCGGTCGAAGACCTGCTCATCGACACCCTCACCGAACTCGGGGTGCCCGACGCCGGCCGCCTGCCCGAGTATCCGGGCGTCTGGGTCGACGTCGACGGCCCGAACCCGCGCAAGATCGCCGCGATCGGCGTTCGTCTCAAGGGCGGCCGCACGATGCACGGCTTCGCGCTCAACCTGACGACCGACATGCGCTACATGCGCGAGCACATCGTGGCGTGCGGGATCGCCGACCGGCCGGTCACCTCGTTGTCCGAGGAGGGCATCGACGCCTCGATGCAGCAGGTGGTCGACGTCGTCGTCCGGCTCGCCGCCGACCGGTGGGGCGGAGGAGCGGTCGACCGTCACGACGTGCAGTGGCAGCACCGCACCGCCGACCTCGCACCGTTCTCGCGCGGTGAGGGACCCGGCGAGAAGGTCACCTTCCGCCCTCGGTCCCACGCCCGCCTGGAGGCCGCCGGCGTGACGGACGGGCTGCAGATCGAGAGTCGCAAGCCCGACTGGCTCCGCCCGAAGGTCGACCTCAACGCCGAGGTCGTCTCGCTCAAGAAGACGATGCGTGAACTGTCGCTCGTGACGGTGTGCGAGGACGCCGGCTGTCCCAACCTGTCCGAGTGCTGGAGCGACGGCACGGCGACGTTCATGGTGCTCGGCGAGCGCTGTACACGGGCGTGCGGTTTCTGTCTCGTCGACACCCGCAAGCCGCTCGGACCCGAGGCCGACGAGCCGCAACGGGTCGCCGAGGCGGTCGACCGGCTCGGGCTCGACCATGCCGTGCTCACCATGGTCGCTCGCGACGACCTCGCCGACGGCGGCATGGCCCACATCGCCGCCTGCGTCGAGGCGATCCGGCTGCGTCGACCGGCCACGCGCGTCGAGACGCTGATCTCCGACGCCAAGGGCTCGCTCGACTCGCTCGAGCTGCTGTTCGCCGTCCGACCCGACGTGCTCAACCACAACGTCGAGACGGTGCCACGCCTCCAGCGGGCCGTTCGCCCGTCGGCCGGCTACGCCCGCAGCCTGGCAGTGCTCTCGTGGGCGAAGGAGGCCGGGCTCGTCACGAAGTCGAGCCTGATGGTCGGTGTCGGCGAGACCGACGACGAGGTCGTCGCCACGTTGGCCGACCTCGCCGGCATCGGGTGCGACATCGTCACGATCGGCCAGTATCTCCGGCCCACCACGCACCACCTGCCCGTGTCTCGCTGGGTGGAGCCCGACGAGTTCACCCGGTGGAAGCAGATCGGCGAAGACCTCGGCATCGGCCACGTCGAGGCCAGCCCGCTGACCCGTTCCAGCTACCACGCCAAGCAAGCCGCCGAGGAAGTCACCACCCCCGTCACCCTGTCCTGACGAAAGGTGTCGGATCCGTTGCGTCGCCGCAGTGCCGCCGCGCACCAGACCTGACGACGCAACGGATCCGACACCTTTCGTCGCTAGGTCTCCAAGGGGAGGAGGGCGTCGGCGGCTTCGGTGAGGTGGGTCTGCCAGGCGTCGACGGTGGTGGGTTCGTCGATCGGAAGGACGACGAACTTGCTGGTGCCGACGTCGACGAAGCGGCCGATGAGCGACCGGAGAGCCTCCCAGCTCGTCGGGACGAGCTCGCTCGGGTCGAGATCGGGCCGTCGCTTCGCCAATTGCTCGA